>JBFFJL010000071.1:0-12359 GCA_041555955.1 Nevskiaceae bacterium | reverse complement strand
TTTGAGGCCGGCGCGCGCCAGCACCGCCTGGGTTGCCGGCACCGGGCCGATGCCCATGTAAGCCGGCTCAACGCCTGCGTGCGCGTAGGCCACCAGCCGCGCCAGCGGCTTGAGGCTCAGTTCCTTGACCTTTTCGCCGGAGGCCAGCACTACAGCGCCGGCGCCGTCGTTGAGGCTGGACGCGTTGCCGGCCGTGACCAGGCCGCCGTCCTTCTTGAACACCGGCTTCAGCTTGGCCAGCGATTCAATCGTGGTTTCGCCGCGCACACCCTCATCGGTTTCGAAGTTGATCACGCCCTTGCGGGTCTTGATCTCGACCGCGACGATCTGAGACTTGAAATAGCCCTCGGCGATCGCCTTGGCGGCACGCTGCTGGCTGGTCGCGGCGACCTCGTCCTGCATCTGGCGCGTGATGCCGTAGCGTTCGGCGACGTTTTCAGCGGTGATGCCCATGTGCATGCCCTCGAAGGGGTCATGCAGGATGCTGTTCATGTAGTCGATCATCTTGGTGTCGCCCAGACGAGCGCCCCAACGTGCGGCCTGCATCATGTACGGGCCGCGGCTCATCGATTCGGCGCCAGCACCGACGGCGATGTCGGCATCACCGAGCAGAATGGTCTGCGCAGCCGAGACGATGGCCTGCAGGCCGGAACCGCACAGGCGGTTGACGTTGAACGCGGGCGTTTCCTTGGGAATGCCGGCATTCATCGCAGCGACGCGGCCCAGGTAGGCGTCACGCGGCTCGGTGGGGATCACGGTGCCCATGACCATGTGGCCGACCAGCTCGGGCGAGATGCCGGCGCGTTCCAGTGCGGCCTTGACCGGAATCGTCGCCAGATCCGGCAGCGGCGTGTCTTTAAGCGTACCGCCGTAGGAACCGATCGCCGTGCGCGCGGCGCCGACGATGAAAACTTCTTTGGACATGGGAAACCTCTCGATGATGAAAAAACCAAGCAGTGCCGCCCCATACGAAGCGGCGCAAAAACGCGGCCCGCGCCATGGGCGGGCCGTCAGACCTACATGTTACGCCGGTAGCGGCCGCCGACTTCGAACAGCGACTGGGTGATCTGGCCCAGCGAGCACACGCGCACGGCGTCCATCAGCACGTCGAAGGTGTTGGCGTTGTCGATCACCGCGCGCTTCAGGCGCTCGATCATCTGCGCAGCGGCACCCGCGTTGCTGCCGTGGAACTGGTCCAGGCGCTTGAGCTGCGACTGCTTTTCGTCCTCGGTCGAACGCGCCAGCTCGATCTCGTGCTGGACTTCTTCGGTGTGCGGATTGCGGAAGGTATTGACGCCGATGATCGGCAGCGAGCCATCATGCTTCTGGTGCTCGTAGAACATCGACTCTTCCTGGATCTTGCCGCGCTGGTAGCCGGTCTCCATCGCGCCGAGCACGCCGCCGCGGTTGGCGATGGCCTTGAATTCCTTGAGCACGGCTTCCTCGACCAGATCGGTCAGCTCGTCGACGATGAAGCTGCCCTGGTTCGGGTTTTCGTTTCTGGCCAGGCCCCATTCGCGGTTGATGATCAGCTGGATCGCCATCGCGCGGCGCACGGATTCCTCGGTCGGCGTGGTGATCGCCTCGTCGTAGGCATTGGTGTGCAGTGAGTTGCAGTTGTCGTAAATCGCGCACAGCGCCTGCAAGGTGGTGCGGATGTCGTTGAACGCCATCTCCTGCGCGTGCAGCGAGCGGCCGGAGGTCTGCACGTGGTACTTGAGCTTCTGCGAGCGCTCGTTGGCGCCATACTTGTTCTTCATCGCCACCGCCCAGATGCGGCGGGCGACGCGGCCGATCACCGAGTATTCCGGGTCCATGCCGTTGCTGAAGAAGAACGACAGGTTCGGCGCGAAGTCGTCGATGTGCATGCCGCGCGCCAGATACGACTCGACGTAGGTGAAGCCGTTGGCCAAGGTGAACGCCAGCTGCGAGATCGGGTTCGCGCCGGCCTCGGCGATGTGATAGCCGGAGATCGACACCGAGTAGAAGTTCTGCACCTTGTGGTGCACGAAGTACTCCTGGATGTCGCCCATCATCTTCAGCGCGAACTCGGTGCTGAAGATGCAGGTGTTCTGACCCTGGTCCTCCTTGAGGATGTCGGCCTGCACGGTGCCGCGCACCACCGACAGCGTCCATGACTTGATCTTGTCGTACTCGTCGTCGGTCGGGTCGCGGCCGTTTTCGGCCTTGAACCTGTCGACCTGCTGGTCGATCGCGGTGTTCATGAACATCGCCAGAATCATCGGCGCCGGGCCGTTGATCGTCATCGACACCGAGGTGCTCGGCGCGCACAGGTCGAAGCCGGAATACAGCACCTTCATGTCTTCGAGCGTGCAGATCGACACGCCGGAGTTGCCGACCTTGCCGTAGATGTCCGGACGCAGGTCCGGATCCCAGCCGTACAAGGTGACGGAGTCGAACGCGGTCGACAGGCGATGTGCCGGCATGCCTTCGGACACGCGCTTGAAGCGGCGGTTGGTGCGGAAGGCATCACCTTCGCCTGCGAACATGCGGGTCGGGTCTTCGCCCTCGCGCTTGAACGCGAACACGCCGCCGGTGAACGGGAACGAGCCGGGCACGTTTTCCTTCATCAGGAACTTCAAGGTTTCGCCTTCGTCTTCGAAGCGCGGCAGCGCAACCTTGCGGATTTTGGTGCCGGACAGCGATTCGCTGGTCAGCTTGGTGCGGATTTCCTTGTCGCGGATCTTCACCACGTATTCGTCCTGCGCATACAGCTCGCGCGTCTTCGGCCATTGCTCCAGCAGCTTGCGAGCAACCGGCAACAGATCGCCGTCCTTGGACGAAACCAGCTCGTCGAGCGCCGCAATCGGCTTGCCCGCGGCCTCCATCAGCGCGCGCGCAATGCGCAGCGACTGACGTTCACGCGCGACGCGCGCCTGCTGTTCGATGGTCCTGTGGTAGTCGCGCACGCTGCCGGCGATCTCGGCCAGATAGCGCACGCGCTCGGCCGGCACGATCGCGCGGCTCTGCGAGGAGTACTTGACCGTGACTTTCGGCAGCTTGCCCGCTTCGGCCTTCAGGCCCTTGGCCTGCAGCGCCGGAAACAGCGCCTGGTACAGCGCGGTGACGCCGTCATCGTTGAAGCGCGCCGCCTGGGTGCCGTAGACCGGCATCGTATCCGGCGCTTCGGTGAAGCGTTCGCGGTTGCGCTGGTACTGTTTGGATACATCGCGCAGCGCGTCCTCGGCGCCCTTGCGATCGAACTTGTTGATCGCGACGAAGTCGGCAAAGTCCAGCATGTCGATCTTTTCAAGCTGCGACGCGGCACCGAACTCCGGCGTCATCACATACAGCGAGACGTCGACAAACGGCACGATCGCGGCGTCGCCCTGACCGATGCCCGAGGTCTCGACGATGATCAGGTCGAAACCGGACAGCTTGCACGCGGCCAGCACGTCCGGCAGTGCCGCGGAGATTTCCGAGCCGGTGTCGCGCGTCGCCAGCGAACGCATGTACACGTTCTCGGACTCAATCGCGTTCATGCGGATGCGGTCGCCCAGCAGCGCGCCGCCGGTGCGCTTGCGCGAGGGGTCGATCGAGACGATCGCAATTTTCAGCCGGTCTTGCTGGTCGAGTCGCAGGCGCAGCACCAGTTCGTCGGTCAACGAGGACTTGCCGGCGCCGCCGGTGCCGGTGATGCCGAGCACGGGGGTCTTGACCGACTGCGCCGCGTCGCGCAGCGCACTGCGGGTCGCATCGTCGTAGCTGCCGTTTTCCAGCGCGGTGATGGCGCGCGCCAGATGGCGTCGATCGCCGGACTGCAGCGTGTCCAGCACTTTGCCGGATTTGGGCGCCAGCGGGGTCAGGTCGATATCGCTGGACTGCACGACGTCATCGATCATGCCTTGCAGGCCGAGCTTGGCACCGTCTTCGGGCGAGTAGATGCGGGTGACGCCGTAGTCCATCAGCGCCTTGATCTCGGACGGCACGATCACGCCGCCGCCGCCGCCGAAGACCTTGATGTTTTCACCGCCGCCCGCGCGCAGCAGGTCGACGATGTACTTGAAGAACTCGATGTGCCCACCCTGGTACGAGGTGATGGTAATGCCCTGGACATCTTCTTCCAGCGCCGCCTTGACGATCTCGCCGGCGGAGCGGTTATGGCCGAGATGGATCACTTCGGCGCCGCTGGACTGCATGATGCGGCGCATGATGTTGATCGAGGCATCGTGGCCATCGAACAACGAGGTCGCGGTGACGAAGCGGATCTTGTGCTTGGCCTTGTAGGGTTTCAGCTGCTGGGCAACGGACAGGTCGGTCATCGGCGTTCTCGAACAGAAGGGTGATGCGCTGAATCGGGCTGGGGCCGCGCCGGGCATCTCCGCGGCAGCGGCAAATGTAGCCGGTGAATCAGCGATTTGGGGTCAAGTCTAGAAAACCTGCCGCGCGTCGGCGATGCCCAAAAGTGGCACCGGCAGTGCGAGAATTTGCCAGTGTCGGCGTGAAGGCCGATTCATGGCGAGACGGCGGACCCCGCTTCATGGAAAAAGACAGCGTATCGATCAGCTTCGTTCGCGAAGCCCTGCACGGGGCTTTGCGGCAGGGGATCGACGTGGCGTCGCTGTTGCAGCGAGCGCGGATTCCCGAGCGCTTGCTGGAAACTTCACAGGCCCGCGTTTCGGCCGAAAGTTTTGCCACGCTGTGGCTGGCGGTCGCCGCCGCGCTGGATGACGAGTTTTTCGGCCTGGATGCGCGGCGCATGAAGGTCGGCAGCTTCTCCAGCCTGTGTTACTTCATGATCGGGACGCGCAGCCTGCGCAGCGCGACGCACCGGGCGATCCGGCTGCTGCGTATCGTGCTGGACGATCTGGATGCCGAGCTGCGTGAGGACGGCATGCGCGCTGCGATCGTGCTGCGGCCTTCGGCACGCGCGCGGGAACAGGGGCGTACGGTGCCCGCGTTCGCCTACGAGACCCTGCTGATCATGTTGCACGGGCTGATGTGCTGGTCCGCCGGACGTCGCATCCGCATCACGCAGGCGCGGTTCTGCTATCCGATGCCGGAGCACTGGCGCGAATACACGCTGATGTATTCGCAGACTCTGCGGTTTGACCAGGCCGAGACGGCGATCGAGTTTGACGCGGCACATCTGGATGCGCCGGTGGTGCAGGATGAGGCGTCTGCGCGCGAATTTCTGCGCGAGGCGCCGTATACCATCGTGCTCAAGTACAAGGATGCCGACAGCTGGTCGGCGAAGGTCCGGGCCCAGCTTGAAGACGCCGCACCGCAGGACTGGCCGACCTTCGAGGGACTGGCGCAGCAGATCGGTGTCAGCGCGTCGATGCTGCGACGGGGCTTGGACCGCGAGGGATCAAGCTTTCGTGCAATGAAGGATGCGCTGCGCCGCGATATGGCGATCGAGCACCTGACGCATTCGGAACAATCGATTCCGGCCATCGCGCATGCACTCGGTTTCGCCGAACCCAGCGCGTTTCATCGTGCCTTCAAGCAGTGGACGGGCGTGCGGCCGGGCGAATACCGGCGCCAGAACGCGCAGGGCTGAGCTGGTGCTTCCGTCTGCGGTGTCAGGCGGCCAGCTGCGTATACAGGCGGGCGTAGACTCCGCCGGCCTGCAGCAGCGCGTCGTGGCGTCCGCTTTCGACGACCTTGCCGGCATCGATCACGTAGATCACGTCGGCGCGGCGGACCGTCGACAGCCGGTGCGCGATCACCAGCGTCGTACGTCCGCGGCTGGCCTGCTCCAGTGCGGCCTGGATGCGCTGTTCGGTGGCGCTGTCGAGCGCGGAGGTGGCCTCGTCCAGCAGCAGGACCGGCGCATCGCGCAGCAGTGCACGCGCAATCGCGACGCGCTGGCGCTGGCCGCCGGACAGATTGGCGCCGCGCGGTCCGGCCGGGCTGGACAGGCCCTGCGGCAGGGTCGTGGCGAACTCGTTGACCAGGGCCTGATCGGCGGCCTGCGCGATCGCTGCGTCTCCGGCGCTGCGATCGCCATAGGCAATGTTGTCACGCAAGCTTTCGTCGAACAGCGCGGTGTCCTGGGCAACCACGGCGATGTGCCGGCGCAGATCGGCGATATCGATTTCGCGGATGTCCTGGCCGCCGATAGCGATGTGTCCGCCTTGCGGATCGGCCAGCCGCGTCAGCAGGTTGAACACGGTGCTCTTGCCGGCGCCCGATGCGCCGACCAGCGCGGTGAGCTGTCCCGCGCGCGCGGTCAGGGTCAGGCCGGACAGCACCGGTTGCTCGGCTTCATACGCGAAGCGCACGTCAACCAGCCGGATGTCGCCATCCGGGTGTGCGAGCGGCCGGGCGTCAGCGATGTTGCGGATTCCGGCCTGTTGATCGATCAGGCCGTAGAGGCGTTCGAGACTGGCCAGGGCACTTTGCAGTGCGCCGCCCAGTCCGCTCAGTCGCCGCACCGGATCGAACAGCAGTGCCAGCGCGGTGAAGAAGCTCATGAATTCGCCGAGCGTCTTTTCGCCATGGATGATCTGCCGCCCACCGTAGATCAGCACGCCGACGAAGCCGACGCCCGCCAGCAGATCGATCATCGCCGGCAGCGCGGCCCTGGCCTGCTCCGACTGCAGTTGCAGACGACGGTTCTGATCGACCGTGACGCCGAATCGCGCCTGCTCATGGTCCTCCATGTTGTTGAGTTTTACCGCGCGAAAGCCATGCAGGATCTCGTCGAGGCGCGCGGTGGCGTCGGCTGCGGCCTGCCGTGCCAGACGTGTCGTGCGGCGCACGATGCCCTGGGTCGCGGCGACAGGCAGCACCAGCAGAGGGGCGCCGATGAAGGCGATCAGGGTCCACTGCCAGTCGACATGGATCGCCACGGCGATCAGCGAGATCAGGCTGATGCTGTCGCGTCCGAGCACGATCAGCGACTGGCTGGCGACGTTCTGCAAGGTCTGCGCATCGCCGCGCACCCGTTCGAGCAGCGTACCTGGCGCATGTGCGTGGAAAAAGCGGCTGTCGAGCGTCAGCAGGTGACGGACCAGATCGCGCTGGAGATCGGCGACCACACTCAGGCCGATGCGTGCCGTGGTGACGCGCTGGCCAAAGGCGCTGAGGCCGCGCAGCGCGAACAGGGCGAACAGCCCCAACGCCACCGGCAGCATCGCGGATTTTTCGCCCTGCACGAAAATGCGATCGAACATCGGCTTGATCGAATAGCTGATCAGCCCCAGGGTTCCGCCTTCCACGCTCATCAGCACGGCGGCCAGCATCAGCCCACCGGCGTGGCCGAGGACATAGTCGCGCCACAGGCGGACCAGCAGCGAACGACTGGACGGTGCGCGCGCGATCGGCGCGACGGGTGTCGGCAGCAAGGGACTATTCGCGACGCAGCAGCCAGTCGGTGATCACGCTGGCCCACCACTTGGAACGAAACTCGCGAGTCAGCGCGACGCTATCGTAGCGATGATCGACCCAGGTCAGGAACGGCATTGGCGTCCGCGCGTTGTCGCGCCGATAGGCTTCGAAAAAGTAGTCAATGATGCCGGTCTTGGCCTGGCGGATGTGTCCGTAGCGCAGGCTGAGCTGCTGCATGGCGTGTTCCACCGGACGCTGCTGCACCAGCAGCACGTACAGCGCCGACATCAGACCCGCGCGGTCGGCGCCGGCCTTGCAGTGCATCAGGAACGGGCCATCGATACTGGCAAACAGGCGTGCAGCGCCGTGGATTTCCGCAGGTGTCGGCATGCGTCGCGAGCGGATCGTGAAATTCACCAGCTTGACGTTGTGCCTGGCGCAGGCCGCGTGCTCCAGTGTGTAGGAGCCGAAGCGGTTTTCGCCGCGTAGATTGACGACGGTCCGAATGCCGCGCCTGGCCGCATCGCGAATCTGCCACGGTGCCGGCTGGTTGCTGCGTTCGACGCCGGGTTCAAGCACACCGCGGTTGTCGTAGAGCAGGCGGAACACGCCGTGGTCGGTCAGCAGCATGTTCAGATAGGCCGAGAGTCGCGCCAGCCGATTCAGCCATGCTGTGCGCCAGAGTCCCAGCTCGGGCGTCAGTGCATTCAACAGTGCGGTCACGGTCGGGTCCTCTACGGTGAAGTTTGCAGGCACAAAGCTGCCCTGTCCCCGCCGTGATGGGCGAAGCGCGGATTCGTCGTCTGGAAGACGCGTGCCGGCAGGCGACCGGCAGGAGGTTTATGCCAGCCTCAGATGGCGCCCTGATGACCTCAGGGTGTCGAAACGATTGCGGCGCTGTACCGCGTTGCGCGGTCTGCGCCGTTTACGACGGCGAACGGCGCACCGCCAGCGGCGAGAACGCCTGCGCAACGGGCATCAGTGAAATCGTATTGATGTTGACGTGCGCCGGGCGCGTCGCGATCCAGTGCACGGTGTCGGCGATGTCATCGGCGGTCAGCGGTGTGGTGTTTTCGTAGATGCCCGCTGCACGGTCGTCGTCGCCATGGAATCGCACGCTGGAAAATTCGGTGCCGCCGCACAGTCCGGGTTCGACGTTGCTGACACGCACCGCGGTGCCGAGCAGATCGGCACGCAGGTTCAGCGAGAACTGGCGCACGAAGGCCTTGGTGGCGCCATAGACGTTGCCGCCGGGGTAAGGCCATTCGCCGGCGATCGAGCCGAGGTTGATCACATGGCCACGATTGCGCGCGACCATGCCGGGCAATACCGCACGGGTCATCGTCATCAGGCCTTTGACGTTGGTGTCGACCATCTGCTCCCAGTCGTCCAGCGAAGCCTGATGCGCCGGTTCCAGCCCCAGCGCGAGGCCGGCGTTGTTGACCAGCAGGTCGATCTCGGCAAAGTCTGCCGGCAGTCCGGCGACCGCCGCTTCGATCGCCGCGCGATCGCGCACGTCCAGCGTCAGCGCCAGGGCATTGGGGCCGATTTCGGCCGCCAGGGGTTCGAGGCGTTCACTGCGTCGCCCGGCGAGGATGACGCGGGCGCCGTCGGCGGCGAAACGGCGGGCGATAGCAGTACCGAAGCCGGCGGTGGCGCCGGTGACAAAGACGATCATGACGAGCTCTACGGCAGCGAAACGGATCGCAAGACTAGCGCAATCTGCGCACAATTCACGCCCGCCTCCACTGAAGTTGTAGATGTCCGCTACGCCCGAGCCCCAAGACGATCTGCCGGCGTTGCCGCCGCGTCCCGAGCCGCCCGACCCGTCGGACTGCTGCATGAGCGGCTGCCTGCGCTGTGTCTACGATCTTTACGACCTGAACCTCGAACGCTGGGAGGAGCAGGTGGCGTCGATCCGCGCGCGTCGGCTGCAGTCGAAGGACTGAGCGGGCGTCGTCAGGGCCGGATGCCGAGATCGACTGTCGAGCCCGAGCGTGCGGTCTCGTCGACCTTGGGAGCCGTGCCGAACAGGCGATCGCCCAGGCCCATCGACACGCCCCACCAGTAGTTCTCGTTGCGGAAGTGGTGGTAGCGATGTTCGCGCACGCGGCGCTGGTAATAGGGGCCGAGCACGCGGTTCTGCGGGCACCACGGAATGTGCGCAAGAAAGTGCACCCACTCGTAGTGCAGACCCAGCAGCAGATAAGTGGTGACGGCGGTCAGCACCCAGGCTTTCCACGGCCACAGCAGTGCCAGCAGTACGCCGATGGCCGGCGCGACCCACAGGTGCACATGCCGCGGCACGAACACCCAGTACAGGTTCCACGGATCGGCGTGATGACGGCGGTGCGTTTTCGGCAGATAGAAGTCGATCGTGCGGCCGAACAGCGTGCGCGGCTTCCAGTGCAGCATGAACACGTGGATCAGCCATTCGTTGATCGGGAAGTACGCCAGGATCGCCAGTGCAATCGCGGCGTCGACCCAGGACCAGCCGCCGAGTGCGAGGCGCCAGAGGCCGAACACCAGCACGAAGCCGGCGATCAGCCGTGGACTGGTATGCGAACAAAAGGTGCGGATCGCGCTGGCGCGGTCGCGCGGCAAGGTCTCAGGCGGGCGCATCGGGTTGCGTCGCGCCGTCTCTTCGGCGCCCGGCATGCGGCGATCGTCGGCACGCGCGGTGCTCACAGTGAACCCCCTTTGGCCTCGACGGCATCGAGTGCGCGTTCCAGCGACTGGCGTCCGATCTCGACATGACGGCGCCCCGCTTCGCGTGCGGTTTCAGCGTCGCCGCGGCGCACCGCGGCGGCAATCGCCTCAAGGTTTTCGAAGTCACGGAATTCGGCTTCGAGCACCGGCGTCAGCACGTCCCAGACCTGGGTGTAGGTTTTGGTCATCGAGTTGAACGCGAGGCGGAAGGCGATGTTGCCGCCCCCGGCGACCAGGGCCTTCCAGAATTCCAGCGCGTGATCCTGCAGCTGGCGTGAATGGGCCTGGTCTGCGTGCATGCGTTGCAACACTGCATCCAGCGTGTCGGCCAGCCCTGCGCGCCGCTTGGCGGCGGCAGCGCCGGCGATGTCGGGCGCCAGCGCCGAGCGCATCGCCATGATCGAACGCACTACGGTGGCGTTGAGCCGCCCGTCCTTGTGTACCAGCAGATTCGGCAGCAATTCGAGTCCTCCCTCAGCCTGAAAATCCAGCACCACGCTGTTGCCGCCCTGGCGCACCGCGACCAGTCCGGCTTGTTGCAGGCGCTTGATCGCCTCGCGCACGGCGCCGCGATTGACGCCGAGCACTTCGGACAGCTCGCGCTCGGCCGGCAGGGCGTCGCCCGCGGGCAGCTCGCCCTGCAGGATCTTGTCCGCGAGTTGGCGGTAGACCGAGTCGGACAGGGCTTGCCTGCGCACGGCAGAAAACGGGCTGGTGGTCATGTGGTCAACTTATCAGACCAGTTGCGATACAGGCAAGCCTACCCCGGCACCACTGGGAAACCGTCGCGGGCGCCAGTGGAGGGAGCTTCAGCGCGTGCTCTCGTCCGCGGTGGAATCCGGCAGGAGACGCCAGATGATGTCCGGTATCGAGGGTCCCCTCTTTCCCATTCCTCACCGCGGGGCGCTGCAGGTTCTTGGCCACCGTTCCCCGCATTTGGTGGCCAGACGGATTGGACGGCTACGCGTGTGTCGTCAAGTGATCAAAGCTTCCAATTCGTCCAGGGCGGCGCCGATATACACCGCGATACGCTGCAAATGGGGCACGCCGTCACGACTGCCCGTGATGCCAAGGGTCAACTGACCGGCATAACTCACGCAGGTGATATTGAGCCCGAGGCCCTGTAGCGGGATTGATACCGGGTACATGCCTTCAAGTTCGGCGCGGCCCAGGTACAACGGCTGGGCGGGTCCGGGTACGTTGGAGATCACGACATTCATTGACGGCCGTACGCGGGGTCCCTGACCACTCAGAAGCACGGCGATGACGGGTGCCATCGTCATCATCGTCAACGCAGACCGCACTTTTGGCGGTAGCGATTGCAGGTGGCGCTTGCTGACCTCCATGGAGCGTCGGATTGCCTGAAGGCGCTCGACCGGATCGTCAAGGTGGGTGCCGAGCATCGCCCATAGAAAGCCGACCGCGTTGCCGTCGTTACCGGAGCTGTGTTCTCCTCGCAAGCTGACGGGTACGCCGGCGATCAGTGACTGCTCAGGCAGGCTTTCCCCCTCGTGCAGGTGACGCCGCAGAGCAGAACCGCACAAGGCCAGAAACACGTCGTTGACCGAAGCGTTGTAGTGAGCGGCCACCGCTTTGACGCGCACCAGTGCCAGGCGTTGTGTTGCCACACGTCGTGCGCCGGTCACAGGTCCGTTGAGGATGCTGGTCGGTGCCTCGAACGGCAGCCGAATCGGCTCCTTTCCCGGTTCACGCCTCAACAACGGAGCCAGAGCGTTGCGCGCGGCACGCGTCCAGGCTACCGCCGGGCCGGCAGGCGGATTCGCTCCGGACGTCTTTTGGACAGAGGATTTTCGCTGTTCAGCCGCGGCATCCCACGGTGCACACCAGTTTCCGTTAGAGGGTTTGCTGCCCAGGCAGCGCGTCAGCAACTTCATGCCCCGCTGTCCGTCCACCAGGGCGTGGTGAATCTTCATGTACAGCGCGAAACGATTTCCTTCCAGGCCCTCGATCACGTGACATGTCCACAGCGGGCGCGAGCGATCCAGTGTCTGGCTGTGCAGATGAGAGACCAGCTCGCCGAGCTCGCGCTCTCCGCCAGGTTCAGGTAGCGCCGAGTGGCGCACGTGATAGTCGAGGTCGACGTTGGGGTCCTCGATCATCGCGGGTGCCAGGCGCGACAGAAAGACATCGGCCAGCTTGAGATTCCAGGGGCGCGCCAGGGCCGAAGGCGATCTCAATGTGCGCACGACATTCCTGACGAAGTCCTTCGGCGCATCGGGGGGCAGGCGAAAAACCTGCAACCCACCCACATGCATGGGCGTCTCGCGCGTTTCAAGGTTCAGGAACGAGCCGTCCAGAATCGACAGACGGCGCGGGACAACTCTTGGGCTACC
>JBFFJL010000070.1:0-12388 GCA_041555955.1 Nevskiaceae bacterium | reverse complement strand
GCCGCGAGCGCCTACAGGCGCTGGCGCCGCTGACTCAGACCTTCATCGTCTACGAATCCAGCCATCGCATCGCCGAAACCGCGCAGGATCTCGCCGAACTACTGCCCGAACGTCCCCTGTGTCTGGCGCGAGAGCTGAGCAAGCTGCATGAACAAAGCGTGACCCTGAACGCCGCCGCGCTGCCCGAGTGGCTGGGGGCGGACGCCAATCGCAGCCGCGGCGAATTCGTACTGGTGATCGGCGGCTGCCCTGCAGCGAGCACAGACAATAGTGCCGAGGCGGAGCGCGTTCTGCGCATTCTGCTGCAGGAGATGCCAGCCTCGTCCGCCGCCCGTGTCGCCGCGCAGATCACCGGTGAACGCAAGAAAATGCTGTACGAACGCGCACTGCAATTGACCCAGAGCGCTGACGACGAAACGTCTGAATGAGGAGCCTCGGCATGCATCGCTGGATCATTGCAAGCTTCATGACTGTCTGCGCCACCTTCAGCATCGCGGCCCACGCTGACGCCACCGCCGATCTGCACGCCCTGTTCGACAGTGAATGGCAGCGGACGCTGCGCGAGGATCCAGAAAGCGCGAGCTACCTGGGCGATTCACGCTACAACGACCGCTGGCCGGATCGCAGCCTGGGCGCGATCACCGCCTCGCACGAAGCTGATCAGGCAGCGCTGCGGGCGCTGGAGGCGATTGATCGCAACGCACTGCCCGCCGCCGAAAAGATCAACTACGACTTGTTTCGCCGGCAATACGTCGAAGCGAACGAAGCCTTTGCGTTCCGGCAATTTCTGATTCCGCTGAACCAGCGCGGCGGCATCCAGACTCAGGACGAGATCCTCGAAGTGCTGCGCTTCGAACACGTCGACGATTACACGCAGTGGCTGGCGCGCCTGAGCGCGTTGCCCAGACTGATCGAGCAGACTGAAGCGCTGCTGCGCCAGGGACTGAAGGAAAACCGCCTGAATTCGCAGGTCGTGATGCAACGGATCACCGCACAACTCGACCAGCAGCTGGTTGATGCGCCCGAGGCCAGTCCGTTCTACAAACCGTTCCTGAGCTTTCCGGACACCATCGACCCTGCGCAACAGCAGACTTTGAAGGCGCAGGCACGCAGTCTGATCAGCACGCAGCTGATTCCCGCCTACCGAAGCTTCCGCGCATTCTTCGTCGACGACTATCTTCCCGCCTGCCCGAAGCAGGTCGGCGCCTGGGTGCAGCCCGACGGTGACAGGCTCTACGCTTTTTGCGCGCGCCAGTTCACCACCACGAAGCTGACACCCAAACAGATCCATGCCATCGGTCTGGCTGAAGTCAAACGCATCCGCGGCGAGATGCAGGCGATCATCCAAAAGGTCGGCTTCGATGGCGACTTCGCCGCATTCAATTCCCACCTGCGCAGCGATCCACAGTTCTACCATGCCGACAGCGAAGCACTGCTGGAGGCGTATCGCGCTCTGGCCAAACGCATCGATCCGGAACTGCCACGCCTGTTCAAGACGATTCCGCGCCTGCCCTACGGCGTGCGTCCAATTCCCGACAACATTGCGCCGGACACCACCACGGCCTATTACCTGCCGGGTGCTCCCGACGGCACGCGCGCGGGGTACTACTACGTCAATCTGTACAAACCGGAAACACGGCCGAAGTACGAAATGGAAGCCCTGAGCCTGCACGAAGCAGTGCCTGGGCATCACTTCCAGATCGCGCGCGCGCAGGAGCTGGGCGCACTGCCGGAGTTTCGCAAGAACGGCTGGGGCATGACGGCGTTCGTCGAAGGCTGGGGTCTGTACGCCGAATCGCTCGGCGATGAGCTGGGGCTGTATCAGGACCCATATTCAAAGTACGGTGCGTTGACCTATGAGATGTGGCGCGCGGTGCGGCTGGTGGTCGATACCGGCATGCATTACAAGCACTGGACGCGACAGCAGGCCATCGACTACTTCAAGGCCAACACACCGAAGTCGGAACTGGACATCGTCAATGAAATCGACCGCTACATCGCCTGGCCGGGCCAGGCTCTCGCCTACAAGATCGGTCAACTGAAGATTCGCGAGCTGCGTACACGTGCCGAAAAAACACTCGGCGAAAAATTCGACGTGCGCGAGTTCCACGATGTGGTGCTCGGCAGCGGTGCGGTCCCACTGGACCTGCTCGAAGGCAACGTCGACGCCTGGATCAAGGCGCAGCGCGGATGACAGAGCTGAGCGGCGCCATCAAGGCCGGGCCTCGATCAACTCGCGCACCGGCCGGCCGTCGATCACCAGCTGCTCCAGCACCGCGTAGTCGCGTCGCACGCGCACCATGACATAAGCCGGCCGGCGCGGATCATCGGGTTCACCCGCTTCAGGATCCGCACGACGATTGCGCTCGCGATAGATGCGCTCGGCCTCGGGGGCGAGCGCTTCGTCCAGGTAGTAGCGATCGAACGGCAGCGCCACACCGAGTTCACTGGCGTGGTGCCACAGTACGCGCACCTTGAGTACATCACCGGATGATGGCAGTTCGGGCTGCGGCGGCAGCAGGCGCGCGAAACCATCGTCGCCGACCGCAATCGGCGCATACACACTCTGGCCTTCGGCATAGACGGCATCGGGGGCGACGGCGATGCGCGCGGCGTCGAAATCCAGCGCCACGTAGCGCCCGCGGAACGGGTCGATCGGATCGACCGGCGCGGTCCGAAAGCGGTATTGCGCCCCGTGCTCCAGAGTCGCGGTCCCGCGCTGGATCAAGGCTACCGGCACCGCCCAGTGCAGTGCGAACACCAGCGCCAGCGCGCCCCACAGCCAACGCGCGGTCATGCGCGCACCTGGCGCCGCAACCAGGCGTGGGTCAGCAGGAACCCACTACCCACGACCACGAAAGCCACACCACGAATCGTGAACGACCAGTCGTTGTCGAAGAAGCGCAGCGCAACCAGTGCAAGCAGCACCAGCATGCCGGCGTTGACCCGATCCAGCCGACGCACCGCCACGCCGTCACGCACCGTCAGCAAGCCGATCGCCAGCGTCAGCAGGTTGAAGACGAGCGACAGGCCGACGGCGATGTCTCGCGTGTCGATCAAGGCCACCGCAGCCATGACCCAGGCCGGCGCACACATCGTCAACAACAGGATGTCGCGATGACGCAACGCCCACCAGGCGGCGGCGAATACCGCGACCAGCATCGCCGCCACCACGACCCAGGCCTCGACCGCATCCACGGGCCCCAGGTACCAGAACCAGCCGCGCCAGATCTCCGGCACGGTTCCGATCAGACTGGCGATCGCAACGCCTGCGTAACCCCAGGCCGGTACGGCAATGCCCACTGCCACGCCGGCGTCATCACCACCGGTGCCGGCGGAGGCCGCATCACGCCGCTGCAACCACACCAGCACCGCACCGAAAGCCGTGGCCCACAACACCCCCAAGCGCGGCACGGACGGAAAGCTCAGCATCACGGCGACGAAGAACAGCGGAACCAGCGCGGACAGCATCAGCCCGCCGCGCCAGGGCCCGCGCCAAGCCGCGGGCATCAGCAGCAGAAACGGAAGTAACAACGTGTACCACCCGACCACCGCCAGCGGATGCCGCTGAAGGCTGGCAACCGCAGCAGACCAACCCAGCAGCGCCGCGGCGTAGAGCACAGCGACAGCCGCCGACCGCATCAGATAGACCAGCGGCAGCGCTGCCAGGGCGCAGCTCAGCAGATAGGCCTCCAGATCACCCGGAAAGTGAAAGATCTGCCCGACCAGCGCCAGCGCGGCGGCGAACCCCAGCGCGGTCAACACCGCCGCCGCGTCACGTGCGCCAGCTGAAGCTGCGTGCCGCCGCAACACGAAAACGCACGCAAGCTGACCCAGCGCCAACGGCGTGAACGCGAGCAGCACCCGCAGCGACCGCGCCAGTCCATCCCAGTTATGCGCAACCAGCAACAGGATGCCAAGCCCGATCAGCAGCGCACCCAGTACCGGAAACAGCCAGCGCGTCCAGACTGCGCCGGCGGGGCGCGACGCATAGTGCGCACGCAGGCGCTGCGCGGTGTGCGCGTCGATCACGCCGGCGCGCTCCAGTGCGGGCAGCTCGCTGATCAGCCAGTCCGATTTGCTTGCCATGACCGGGCAGAGCGTAACAGAGCCATGAGCCGATTCGTCCGTTCCGCCCGAACCGGTATGCTCTGCCGGTCAATGGCCATTCAATCGCCATTCAATCGCCATTCAATCGCTGTGGGTATGGCAGGGAGCCCGAGCCGTTCATGAGTGAACAAAGTCAGTTCCGCCTGCTGGGCGCCAAGCGCTTCGGCCCGTTCTTCGTCACCCAGACCCTGGGCGCGTTCAACGACAACGTGTTCAAGAATGCGCTGATCATTCTGGTCACGTTCGGCATAGCCGGCCTGTCGCCGGATGACATCAACGTCTACGTGAACCTTGCCGGTGGCCTGTTCATCCTGCCGTTCTTCCTGTTCTCGGCCACGGCCGGCCAGATTGCCGAGAAGTACGAAAAGGCCGCATTGATCCGTGCGATCAAGGTGCTGGAAGTCATCATCATGCTCACCGCGGTGTTCGGTCTGATCAGCGCCAATATCAACGTCCTGCTCGGCGTGCTGTTCCTGATGGGCGCACAGTCGGCGCTGTTCGGCCCGGTCAAGTATTCGATCCTGCCGCAGCATCTGCACGAGAACGAGCTGGTCGGCGGCAACGCGCTGGTTGAAGCCGCCACGTTTCTGGCGATCCTGCTGGGCACGATGCTGGGCGGCTGGCTGATGGCACAGCATGGCGGCGCGCAGTGGATCAGTGCCACGGTCGTGAGCGTCGCGATCCTCGGCTATCTCACCTCACGACGGATTCCGCCAGCTGCGGCGACCGCGCCCGATCTGCGTATCAACTGGAACCCGCTGACCGAAACCTGGCGCAACTTCCGCTTCATGCGCAGCAATCGAACCGTGTTGCTGTCGGTCCTCGGCATCTCCTGGTTCTGGCTCTATGGCGCGGTGTTCCTGTCGCAGCTACCGGCGTATACCAAGACCATTCTCGGCGGCGACGAAACCGTGGTCACCCTGCTGCTGACAGTGTTCTCGCTGGGCATCGGCATCGGCTCGCTGTTGTGCGAACGCCTGTCCGGACACAAGGTCGAGATCGGCCTGGTCCCGCTGGGTTCACTGGGCCTGACTTTTTTCGGCATCGACCTGTATCTGGCCCAACCCGTCGCCAGCGCGGCGACCGGCCTGTCCGCGGGCGCGTTTCTGGGCAGCGCCGCCAATCACCGCGTGTTGTGGGACCTGCTGTTGACCGGCATCTTCGGCGGGCTCTACATCGTTCCGCTGTACGCACTGATCCAGACCCGCTCAGAGGCCAGCCACCGCTCGCGCATCATCGCCGGCAACAACATCCTCAATGCGCTGTTCATGGTCACTGCCGCAGTCATGGCGATCGTGCTTCTGCAGGCCGGGCTCAGTATTCCGCAGCTGCTGCTGACGACCGCGCTGATGAATGCCGCGGTCGCGGTCTTCATCTACTCGCTGGTGCCCGAGTTCCTGATGCGCTTCCTGGTCTGGGCGCTGATCAACACGCTGTACCGCATCCGCAAGACGGGACTCGAAAACATTCCTGACGAAGGCGCCTGCGTCGTCGTCTGCAATCACGTCAGCTTCGTCGACGCGCTGATCCTGGGCGGCAACATCCGCCGGCCGGTGCGTTTCGTCATGTACTTCAAGATCTTCCGCATCCCGGTGCTGAACTTCATCTTCCGCACCGCCCGCGCGATCCCGATCGCCGGCGCCAGGGAAGACGAGGCCTTGATGAACAAGGCCTTCGACGAGATCGACGCCGCGCTGGCCAACGGCGACGTCGTTGGCATCTTTCCCGAAGGCGGGCTGACCCAGGACGGCGAGATCCAGACCTTCCGACCCGGCATCGAACGCATCATCGCGCGGCGTCCGGTGCCGGTGATCCCGATGGCCCTGCGCGGGCTATGGGGCAGTCTGTTTTCGCGACGCGATTCCTATCTCGGCCGCGCGCGGCTGCCACGCCGATTCTGGTCGAAGATCGAAATCGCCGCCGAAGCGCCGATTCCAGCCGAACAGGTCAGTGCCGCCGACCTAGAGTTACGCGTGCGCAGGTTGCGGGGCGATCTGGCGTAAATATCCCTGCGGTGCTGAGGCTTCGCGCGGTGGCCGCAGCGCAATCGGCGTCGACCGTGGATTGGCTCAAGCTGTGCGGCGAGCCTTGGAGCCTATCGAGTGCTGAGATCTCAGGAGCCCCGCAAGGAGGGCACAGGGCACGACCGGCAGCGGCGTGCCCGGAGGCCTGGAAATAATCGAGAAGTGGTGGAGCGGAAGGGGATCGAACCCTCGACCTTCGCATTGCGAACGCGACGCTCTCCCAGCTGAGCTACCGCCCCACACGAGGAGGCGTATTCTACTGATCGGCACGCAAAACGCCAGTGTTGGCCCACCGGACGCTTGAACCGACATGATGATGATCGCCCCCCTTCGCATCCTGAAGCTCCCACTCCTGTGCGCGACAATTCTGGCTTGCACCTGGACGCTGCCAGCGAACGCGGCGCTGCCCCCGCAGGGAGCGGTACCGCTGTATCGGGCCGACGAGGTTCTGGTCGGCTACCGCAACGACATGGCATTGACACAGGCGAAAGCCGGACGCAGCCCGCTAGGCCTGAGTCTGATTCGGGAATTCGGACAACACCGCACCGCATTGATGCGGATTGCTGCAATAACGGACGTTAAGGCCACATTGGAGCTGCTGCGCGCCGATCCCGACATTGCTTTCGCGGAACCCAACTACCTGCGTTCCCGCCGCCGCATCGTTCCGAACGATCCGCTGTTTGATCTGTTGTGGGGGCTGCGCAGCACCGGTCAGGCCAATTTCGTTCCAGACTCCGCAGAGTACGACAGCATTCCGGGCGCCGACCTGAACATGACCGAAGCCTGGGACGCCAACGGCGATGGCATCGCAGACCGCACCGGCGATGGCAGCGTGGTGGTCGCGATCATCGACGATGCGTTCAATCTCGATCACCCAGACCTCAAGGACAATTTCATCGCCGGGCAAGATCTGACGGGCCGCAACGACAATAACCCGGGCCCCGATGACATCAGCCTGCAGGACCACGGCACCCTAGTCGCCGGCAGTCTCGGCGCCGTCGGCAACAACGGAATCGGCGTTGCCGGCACGATCTGGAACGTGAAGATGATGCCGCTGAAAGTCGGACAGATCGTCAACGGAGCGGTCGAGCTCGATACCGTCTCGATTGTCCAGGCCTACGACTACGCGCGTTTGCAAGGGGCGAAGATCATCAACGCCAGCTTCGGCGGTCCCAGCTATTCGCAGGCTGAGTTCAACGCCCTTCAGGATCTGGCCGATGCCGATGTGCTGTTCGTGACCTCGGCCGGCAATCACAATGCCAATCTTGATGACTCGGTCGTCTCCTACCCAGCCAACTACGATCTGCCGAACATCCTCAATGTCGCAGCGACCAATCGCCAGGACAACGTCGCCAGCTTCAGTCAGTACGGCCCGATCTCGACCGACGTGGGAGCACCCGGCCTGCAGATCGTGACAACCACCGTCGACGGCGGCTATTCCACCCCTGATGCCTGCGCCGACGGCGGCAGCTGCGGCGTATCCGGCACCTCGTTCTCGGCGCCTTACACCGCAGGCATCGCAGCGCTTATCCGCGGCGAACATCCGGACGCCAGCGCAGTCGAGACCCGTGCCCGACTGATCGAGGGGGCAAGCGCCGGTGTCGATGGCGGCGACGCAGGCCAGCTCACGGCGGGCGGCCGCGTCGACGCGGCCTCCAGTCTTGAACTGTCGGCGGGCCCTTCAATCCTGATCCGGTCCGTGGATCTGGTTGACGACGGCAATCGCCGTCTTGATCATGGAGAAACGCTGCAGATCAAGCTGACGTTGGACAATATCTGGCTGGGCGCCGCCGACGTCACTGTCACGCTCGACGCGCCCACCGACGCCATCGAAGTACTGACGCCAATGTCAGTGGTGGGGCCGCTGACCTCCGGCTCAAGCGCACAAGCCAGCTTTACCGTACGCGTGCTGCCGCAGCCCGTCAGTTATCGCGAAGTCATTTTCACCGCGACGATCAAGGCCAATGCCGGCACCTATACCGCACAGCGCCATTTCCTCAAAGAGATTGCGCCGCTGCGGGATGGCGTCGCCGCGCAATCGCAACTATCGACCGGCTTGCACGACGAGTTCCACACCTATCACTTTGATCTGGCGCAAGCTCCCGAACCGGGCACGCACCTGGCGTTTCGCTCGCTCGCAGCCCAGGACATTGACCTGCTGATCAAGCGCGGCACTCCAGCCCAGTACGATATCGACCTCGGCGCCGACGCTGTCGACGATCCCACGTTTTTCACCGATGCCGATGAGGTCGGCGGCGAAGAATCCGGCAACGAGACCGTGGCCCTGTGCACGCCTGCAACCGGCACCTACTACGTCACCGTGGTCAACTACAGCCTCGAAGAAAACCTCGACTATCACCTGACGGCGGCGATCGAACCCGACTCCGCAAGCGCCTGCGGCAATGGCGCAAGCGGCAGCTCGGGCGGCGGTGGTGCATTGAGCCCGGTGACACTGATCCTGCTGTCGATCGGTTGCGCCGCTGCTGCACGCCGTCGGCGCAGGGCGCTCACAGATTGAATCAGTTTGGCGTGCAAGTCTTCGCGCGCGCTCCGGTCCCCGGCGCGTGCAAGACACGGCTGATGCCGGTCTACGGCGCTGCTGGCGCGGCGCAGTGGCATCGCAGTCTGGTGCATATCGCGCTGCACACGGCCTTGCAGCTGGAGAGCGCGGTAGAACTGTGGTGCGCACCGGATACACGGCATCCGTTCTTTCAGTCGTTACGCCGTCATCACCACATCCCGCTGCTTCGACAACGGCCGGGTGATCTTGGCACTCGCATGGTTCACGCGCTGAATCATGCACAGTCCCGAACGCCGGGCCCGTGGCTGCTGGTCGGGACCGACTGCCCGGCACTAAAACCGATTCATCTGCAGGCCGCCGCGCAGCGGCTTGCGGGCGGCGCGGACTGTGTATTACAACCGGCAACGGATGGCGGCTTTGTCCTGATCGGTGCCAGTCGCGCCTTGCCGCGGCAGCTGCTGCAGGGCGTCAACTGGAGCAGCGGGCAGGAGCTGCAGCAGAGTGTTCGACGCATCCGCGGCGCCCGCCTCGAACTCGCGTTGATGGAGCCCCTGTGGGATGTCGATCACCCCCGGGATGTACGCACAGCCCGCCAGCAGAATCTGTTGCCGCCGTTGAATCAGGCGCGGCAGGCCGCTGAGATGTACCGCTACCACGCAGGGCAAGGTCAGCTCGCCGCGCAAAGCGCCCGCCACAATCCAAAGACAGCGGACTAAATCCTTGATTCAGATGGCCTTACTAAAGGGTCTTCCCGAGCATCGCAAAGCCTGCTAAAAACCGGCGCGAAAGGCCCACAGAAGCACGTGGTCCGGTCCATCAGGAATCTGCGAGCATGCCGCGAAAGCCGAAAAAGCAGCCAGCGCAAAACGAGCCCACCAAGAGCTTCGACGAGTTTGTCGACGACTCCGACGTGATCGACGACGAGGTGCTTACTGTCGACGATGCACTGGATATCACCGACGACAAGTCTCGCGATTGGCGTGACGTCGAAAAATACAAAGAGGAGCGCGCCCTCAAGCGTCTGGTCGACGACGATTTTGATCTGGACGATCTGTAAGCGCCTAACAATCCGCGCTTACCTCGGGCTGGCAGACTCGGTGCGGCGCTCAGTGCACCGTCGCCGTCGCTACCGGTCGACCGTCGCCCTGGGTCCATTGAATTGGGTCTGAGACGCGCTCAAACGGCAGATCGCTGATGCGCGCGATCGCGCTCTGGAGTTCGGCCGCCGGATCGATTGCCGCGGCCCTCCCCTCGACCAGATCCGTCGCAAAGGCGGTCGCGTGCATCCGCAGGAAGCGCTCTTCCATGTAGTGGCCAAACACCACGGCGTTCTGCTGCGGATAGTAAGACTTCACTCGCAGCCAGTGCTTGGTCTGCGTCTGCGGATCCCACAAGGTGAACCAGCCCCCCTGCACCAGCAGGATCGACAACAAGCCCTGCAGTTCTTTTTCCGGCGCCAACACTGCAGAACGGCGGCGTGTCCCGGTTGTCGACGACCTGTCGGCTGGCGTCGATTTCGCCGCAAGCTCATAGGCCGACAGCAACCCCGAAATCACTTCTTCCAGTTTCTGCTTGGAAAAGCCGATATCAGCCAGCCTCCGGGAGATTGCGGCAGTGACTTCAGCCCGCGCCGACACCGTTGAGCCGTCCTGGTCCGGATCCAGACTCTCGATCACGCGATCAACCAGCTGCATGGTGCGGTTCCACGACGAACCCTCAACACCGTTGCGGATGTAATCCAGACACAGCAAGGGACCGAACCCCGAAAGCATCAGACGCATGACACCGGACGGCAGCTCGCGCTCGCCGATGCGGCGCCGCAGTTCGTGCGCAACGATGCGCCGAATGCGTTCGATTTTCCCTCGATTGTTCTGTCGCTGCTGCTGCGCCTCCTGCTCTCGCATGAAGCCTTCTGCAGTCTGCTCGTCCACTGATTCCGACGACGCCTGACGCAGGCAGTTCGGATCCAGATTGAACGTACGCACCAGCGCCTCGACCAGTCCCTGAACCTCGCTGACCAGCTGCGGCGACGCCGCCGCGTCGCTGCCACCGAATTGCAGCAGCATGTCAAACAAATCGTTGGTCGCGCGGCGCGCAGGGTGCGCCGGATCAGAGAAGAATCGCTGATCCGAAAGTGCGGTTTTCAGTACTGGCAGCTGAAGACGGGACAGCAGCTGCTTGAGGTTGTCAGACAGGCGCGGGTCACGGTAATAGCCATCAAACATGCGTGCGACCAGCGCCACGTTTTCAGGCGGTAACCATGCCGGCGCCTGCGGACGTTCGCCCTGAACATAGGCCCCGAGAATGCGCGCTATATCGTTCGACAACTGTGCGTCGGAATACAGTCCGGCCGCAGCACCCGGCTGCATCGAAGAGATGCTCTGCCCCCAGGCGCCAGACCCATAAGCTGGCCCGCCCGTTTGCACCGTGGATGCTGCACCGGCCATCATCGCCATCCCTTCCGGCCATGCCATCCCTCCACCCGGATACATGCCTGCGCCCGATGCCGCCGCGTGCATACCTGTCGCGCTGAATGCGCCGAGCGTCGCAGGATCGAGCGCATCGGCCCAAGCGGCCCGGGCTGCCGCCGGGTTCGGCCTGTTCGCCGGCCTGCTGCCAGCTGTCGCCATTGGCTTCCGAGTCTCCAGCGTATCGAGACTGGGCTCGATGCCATGCACCGCAAGCAGCTGATTGGCGCCGACGAAAACCTCAGACAGGCGTCCGACTACCACGCGATCGAACAGCTTGTAGATCACCAGCTTGATCGCGAAATCGACATGAAGATCGCGAACCGACGACTGAAACGCGCGGATAATGCGCGCTGGCGACATCGCGTCCGGAGACAGTCCACCGCCGCTGAGCTGAGCCAGACGGCTGAGACGGCGCTGCAACTCGACCAACTCGTGCGCGTGCAGGCTCGAAGCCTTGGTCTCCATATTGGTCACCGCGATGCGCTCTTCCAGAGCATCACCATCCTGCAGCGACCACTGGGACACATCATCGAGGTCCGCCGGGATATCGTCAG
The DNA here is from genome assembly GCA_041555955.1 of Nevskiaceae bacterium. Lineage (GTDB taxonomy): Bacteria > Pseudomonadota > Gammaproteobacteria > Nevskiales > Nevskiaceae > Solimonas. The sequence continues at coordinate 708 of JBFFJL010000070.1, read as the reverse complement.
ACTCGGCGGAGGCATCGATCTTCGAAAGCGCCTTGGTCAGCGACTCCTGGAACGCCTCAATGATCTTGGTGCGCTGCACACGGACAATGCGCATGGTGTCCAGATAGAGCCGCTGTTCATCACCGCCGCGGGCCTTTTCCGCCGAATCGAACAGAATGTCGTCTGCCTTCTCGAACATCTCGCGCAGCTGCTCGCCCAGCACTGAGACCGCCATCTGATACAGCGCAGCGACGATTGGATTGCCACTGTCGTCGGTCGCCCGATGCGGCGCTTCGCTTTTTGCCTGGGCAGTAGAGCTGGCAGTCATCGGCTGAGATCTGGGTTCCAATCAAACAGGCCCCGGACACAAAAGCGCCAGGGCGGGCGTGGTCAAAGTCTGATTCTAGTGAACAGGGTGTCACTTTTACCACAGCCCCGCAGATGTTTTATCTACATCGGCTAAAAGCAGCGATCACGCCGCCGGGCGGCAGTCGAATCGACGTTCTACGCGCTGCCGTTGGCCTTTCTGTGCGTGCACCAGCAAAAATTCCATCTGATCGGCCAGAATGCGCCGGTTCGACAGGATCAGGTACTCGGCTCGATTGGGGATATACGGCACTGCCAGCAACCGCATCTGGGCTTCTTCCGGGGTGCGGTCGTCCTTGCGCTGATTGCAGTGACGGCACGCGGTGACGCAGTTTTCCCACGCCGTCTTGCCGCCGCGGGATG
>JBFFJL010000069.1:0-12486 GCA_041555955.1 Nevskiaceae bacterium | reverse complement strand
CGGTCGGCGGCTGGATCGCAGGAGGCGTTGGCAAGGCCCTGACTGCCGCCGCGCTGCCGGCACTGCTGCTGGGAATCTCGATCTTTGCGCTGACCACGCTGTTTACCGGGATGCCACTGATCGCCATGGTCGCCGGCATGGGCGTCGCCATGCTGGCCATCATGCAGATCGGCACCCTGCTGATCGGCGCAATGATTGGTGGCCTGTTTGCCTGATCCGGAGCTGCAACAAGCGTAGCGAGTCGTTACCCTACGCCGATGAAAAAATGGATTATCGGCACCGTTCTCCTCCTGATTGTTCTGGCTGCGGTTCTGGTGCTGCGCACCACACGTCTGCAGTCGCCGCCGCCGCTGGCGGCCGCGATTGACCCGCTACCTCTGGACGAGGACGCACTGGCGCAGCGTCTGGCGCAGGGCCTGCGTGTCGCGACCGTGTCCGACCCGGAAGGCGCGCCCGACGCCGGCCCGACCCTGCTGCAGTTCCATCAGCTGCTGCGCACACTGTTCCCCAGCGTGCACTCCAAGTTGCAAGTCGAGCAGATCAACGATTACAGCCTGCTCTACACTTGGACCGGCAGCGACCCTTCGCTGCAGCCCGTTCTGCTCGCGGCGCATATGGACGTGGTCCCGATCGAGCCCGGCACCGAAACGCAGTGGACCCACCCGCCATTCGACGGTGTGATTGCCGAAGGCTACATCTGGGGCCGTGGCACGCTGGACGACAAGTCCTGCCTGATGGGCCTGCTGGAGGCTGCCGAAAAGCTGAGTGCTGATGGCTTCCGCCCTCGGCGCACGATCTATCTGGCGTTCGGACACGACGAAGAAATCGGCGGCAAGAACGGTGCGGTACAGATCGCGTCGACCCTGAAGGAACGCGGCGTACATCTGGCGTTCACCCTGGATGAAGGCAGCGCGATCATGCAGGGCATCATCGCCGGCGTCGAACCGCCGGTCGCGGCGATCATGGCCGGCGAGAAGGGCTACATCACCTTCAAGCTCGGCCTCAAAGGTCACGGCGGGCATTCGTCGATGCCGGGCAAGGACATGGTGGTGCCGCGGCTGGCGCGGGCGATTACCCGGCTCGATGCGCATTCGCTACCGCCACGACTGACCCCGCCGGTCGCAACCATGCTTGAACGCCTCGCGCCGGAGATGCCCTTCGCCGCACGCCTGCTGATCGCCAACCGCGAGCTGTTCGAGCCCGTGCTGTTGCATGTCCTTTCGGAGGCACCGATCACCAGCGCGCTGATTCACACCACCCAGGCGATCACGGTGTTCCGCGGCGGCGTCAAGGACAACGTGCTGCCGTCTGAAGCCTACGCGCTGGTCAACTACCGCCTGCTGCCGGGCGACACGATTGAAGGGGTTCGCCAGCATATCGTCGACGCCATCGACGATGACGCGGTCGAAGTCAAACCAACCGAGGAGTTCGGCAATGAAGCGCCACCGTTGTCGGACCCGAATGCACCGCAGTTCAACGTCATCGCACGCAGCGTCGCACAGGTATTCCCGGATGCGCTGATTTCAAGCGGCATCATCATGGCCACGACCGACAACCGTCACTACGCGGCGATTCGCGATCAGGCCTACTACTTCGCACCGTTCTTCTATCGGCCCGATGACCAGACGCGTATTCACGGCACCGACGAACGCATCGGCGTCGCCGACTACGCGAACATGGTCCGCTTCTATCGCCAGATCATCAGCAATGCCAGCGACATGCCATGAGCGGACGCCTGGCGCTGAAGGTGGCGCCCAAAGCCGGCCGTAACGCGGTGACGGGCTGGCACGACGGGCAGTTGAAAGTCTCGGTCACCGCCGCGCCGGACAAGGGCAAGGCCAACCAGGTCGTGGTCGAACTGATGGCCAAGGTGCTGGACGTGCCCAAGTCCACAATCAGCATCGTCCGCGGCCAGACCAGCACACAGAAAGTGATCGAAATCAACGGCCTCGACGACGGGGAAGTCCTCAGGCGCGCGCACGCGGCAACTGCGTAGACTGCTGGTTTGGGGTCCGTTTGGACCCGACCATTCGGGGAGAGCATGAGCGCCACTGCCAATCGAATGCCGTCTGGCATTCCGTACATCGTCATCAACGAATTCGCGGAACGTTTCTGCTACTACGGCATCAACGCGATCCTGACGGTTTACATGGTCAACTTCCTGCACTTCGGCGAAGCGCAGGCGACCACCTGGCAATCCTTGTTCAAATCCGGCGCCTATTTCTTCCCGGTCCTTGGCGCGATCGTGTCGGACGTGTTCCTCGGCAAGTTCCGCACGATCATGATCTTCTCCAGTGCCTACGTTGCCGGCTGCGCGTTCCTGGCGTTGTCCGACAGCCCGATGTCGATGGCGCTCGGCCTGTTCCTGATCGCGCTGGGCACCGGCGGCATCAAGCCCTGTGTGTCGACCAACGTTGGCGACCAGTTCACCGCAGCCAACTCGCATCTGATCGAGCGGGCATTCTCCTGGTTCTATATCTCGATCAACGCCGGCTCGCTGATTTCGATCACGCTGTGCCCGATCCTGCTGCCCAAGTACGGCCCCAAGATTGCCTTCGGCCTGCCCGGCGTGATGATGGCGACGGCGGTGGTGGTGTTCTGGCTGGGGCGCAGCAAGTACGCGGTGGTGCCGCCGGCCGGCAAGGCCTGGCTGCGCGATGTGTTCTCGCGTGAAGGCCTCGGCGTGATTGCACGCCTGGCACTGATCTACCTGTTCGTGGCGTTCTTCTGGTCGCTGTGGGAGCAATCCAACGGACAGACCTGGGTGCTGCAGGCGCAGTCCGACCTGATGGACAAGACGCTGATCCCGGGCATCAAGATTCTGCCGGCTCAGATCCAGGTCGTGAACGCGCTGTTCATCCTGATGCTGGTGCCGGTGTTCACCTACGGCATCTACCCGCTGATGGGCCGCTTCTTCACGGTCACGCCTCTGCGCAAGATGGGCATCGGCATGTTCCTGGTCGCCAGCTCCTTCGTGTTGGTGGCGTGGATTGAACAGCGCATTCAGTCCGGCATCGTCACCTCGGTGTGGTGGCAGATCCTGGCCTACGCGATCCTGACCGCGGCCGAAGTGCTGGTCTCGATCACCGCGCTGGAATTCAGCTACAAGCAGGCGCCGCTGCGCATGAAGAGCTTCATCATGGCGCTGTTCCTGCTGTCGACCAGCGTCGGCAATCTGTTCACCGCCGCGGTCAACGACTTCATGGTCAAGCCGGTCACGGTGATCGGCGCTGAGTCCGGCGCCCAGACCTGGGTGCAGCTGGCTGACGCAGGCCAGTTCGAGGTCGGCCAGAAGATCGACTTCGGCGGAAACAGCGGCGTCAATGTGATTCTGGGCGACGGTGAAAGCCGGCCGCTGGCTGGCACCTATCTGGTTGGCGATATCGACGCCGCAGCCGATCGCGTGCGCCTGGTCGACGTGATCTCGCGTCAGCCGGTGGTCAGCAGCGGTGACTTCGACACGTCCAACGCCACGGTCTCGACCTATGCACTGGTCGGCCCGATGTACTTCCTGTTTTTTGCCGGGGTGATGACGATGGCATCGGTCATCTTCGTCTTCGTGGCGATCTTCTATCGCGAAAAAACCTTCGTCCGCACCGATAGCGAAAGCGAGCAGGAACTCGCGGCCGAGGAACACTGAACCCAGCCCGGTGGGGAAGATCGCGATGCCTGACGCCTCTGAAAAACACAACGCCCGCGGGCTTGAGCTGCTCTATGTCGCGCTGGCGCTGGTGGGCCTGATCGGCACCGGCGCGCAGGTGGTCGGCTACTTCGACGCCGGCTTCATCGGCGCCAACCTCGCGTTCTGGAAGGACACCGTGGCCACGCCGGCCAGCACCTTCATCGTCGTCGACATCATGGTGCTGGCCGCAGCGATATTCGTCTGGATGTTCGGCGAGTGCCGTCGGCTCGGCCTGCGCGGGGCCTGGGCTTATTTTCTGGCCAGCACCTTCATCGGCATCAGCTTCGCGCTGCCACTGTTCCTGGCGCATCGCCAGCGCGCGCTGCGCCTGCGTGGCGAGTCTGGAATAACGCCAGCCGGAGCGGACTGGATCGCCATCGCGATGGCGCTCGCCGCGGCGCTGTTCGCCGCCGCCTACAGCCTCAGCCATTTGCCGGGCTGAGCGTCTCCACCCGGCTGCGCTCGATGTGCCCTTGAGCGTCGATCGTCAGCCACGGCAGGCCGAGCGCCTGCAGCCAGTCCGGCGCGCCGGCGCCGTGCAACAGTGCCACCGTGGTCGCGGTGCCGGCGATCAGGCACTGCGGCGCCAGCACCGAGACGCTGCGGATCGGTGACGGCACCGGCCAGCCGTTGCGCGGATCCAGCAGATGCGAGTAGCGCCGGCCGTCGACGACCATGCAGCGCTCGTAATCGCCGCTGCTGGCGATCGCGCCCTGATGCAGATCGACGCTGGCGGCGGCCTGCTGCGGCTGCGCCGGGTCACGCACGCCAATGCGCCAGGGACTGCCGTCCGGCTGCGGCCCGATCACGCGGATGTCGCCGCCCAGATCGACCAGTCCATGCGCCACCCTAAGCTGCATCGCCACAGCCGCCGCGCGGTCGGCCGCGTACTCCTTGCCGAAACCGCCGAAGTCGAGCTGCATGCCGGCGATCGGCAAGCTGATCCGCGGCCGCTGCCAGACCAGCCTGTGCCAACCGACACACTCCAGCAGCGGATCGAGCTGCGTCTGTGACGGCACGCGGCCACTGCGAAAATCCCAAGCCCGGCGCAACACGCCGGAGGTGATATCGAACAAGCCGTCGCTCTGCGCATACGCAGTCGCCGCGTAGTCGAGCAAAGCCGCCGTCTCATCATCCACGGCGATTGAGTTGCCACCACCGGCGCTGGCATTGATCAGCGACACCACGCTGTCGTCGCGATAGCGCGAATACTTGTGTTCGATGCGCAGCACTTCGTCGCGCGCCGCGGCCGCCGCCGCTTCGACGATTTCTGCCCGCGGATGGAACACCTGGATCCGGCAAGGACTCGCCATCGCGCGGAAGCTCAGCTCGGTCTGGTGCATCGCGCGAGTCTAGCCCGGTGACCGCAGGCGGTCGACGCGTTAAGCTGAAACGCACAACACATCGAGACGCCGGCCACCTGCACGGTGGACCGCCGTCCACTCAGGAGGGAACGATGAAACACCTTCATCTGTCCGTGAGCCGTGTCGCTGCACTGTGGCTGCTGCTTTGCGGGTTACCCACGACACCCCTGGCAATCGCCGAAGGCGCAGGCACACAGCCCCCGGCCTTGATGCTGGCCAACCGTTACCACGGCAACATCGATCTCGGCGCGTACTGGGTCAGCGAGAAGCTCGACGGGGTGCGCGGCTACTGGGATGGCGACGCGCTGTGGACTCGCGGTGGCACCCGCGTACGGACACCGGCATGGTTCACTGCCGGCTGGCCGTCGCAGGCACTGGACGGCGAACTGTGGATCGCGCGTGGACGCTTCGCCGACCTCAGCGGCATCGTCCGCACACAGGAGCCGGATGACGCGGCGTGGCGGTTGGTGCACTACAGGGTGTTCGACCTGCCGGCGGCACCGGGGCCGTTCGATCAGCGGCTGCGCGCGCTGCGACAGTTGCTTGCCGATACCGACAGTCCGTGGCTGCGGCCCATCGAACAGTTTCGGGTGGATACAGTCGCCGAACTGGACGCACGGATGCGCGCGGTGGTCGCCGCCGGCGGCGAGGGCCTGATGCTGCATCGGGGCGACTCGCCGTATCAGGCGCGTCGCAGCGACGATCTGCTCAAGCTCAAACCGCATGACGACGCCGAGGCCCGCGTCGTCGGCTATCAGCCCGGCAACGGCAGATACAACGGAATGCTGGGCGCGCTGGTGGTCGAACGACCAGACGGTCTGCGCTTCGAGCTCGGCAGCGGCCTGTCCGACGCCGAGCGCTCGCATCCGCCGCCGATCGGCAGCTGGGTCAGCTATCGCTACAACGGCCTGACCCGGAACGGCATCCCGCGCTTTGCCCGCTTTCTGCGCATCCGCGACGAGTTGCCGCCACCCGACCCGCCCTGATCAACCGGGGGCGGCGACCGATACGACAGCATCCGGCTAACGCCGTGCGACAATAGCGGCCCTTTTGCGCCCAGACCGTTGTCCGATGTCCGTACTCGCCGAAGACGTCCGCCGCGACGTCCATGAACACAACAAGCTGGCCAAGCGCCTGCGCCGTCAGGTCGGCCAGGCGATCATGGACTACAACATGATCGCCGACGGTGACCGCGTGATGGTGTGCCTGTCCGGCGGCAAAGACAGCTACACGATGCTGGACGTGCTGCTGCAGTTGCAGGCCAAGGCCCCGGTCAAGTTCGAGTTGCTGGCGGTCAATCTGGACCAGAAGCAGCCGGACTTTCCCGAGCAGGTGCTGCCGGACTACCTGCGCGAACTCGGCGTGCCGTTCCACATCATCGAGCAGGACACCTATTCGGTGGTCAAGCGCGTGATCCCGGAAGGCAAGACGATGTGCTCGCTGTGCTCGCGCATGCGCCGTGGCGCACTGTACACCTACGCGCACGAACACGGCTACAACAAGATTGCACTCGGTCACCACAAGGACGACATCGTCGCCACCTTTTTCCTGAACCTGTTCCACGGCGGCAAGCTGTCGGCGATGCCGCCGAAGTTGCAGTCGGACGACGGCCGCAACGTCGTGATCCGCCCTCTGGCCTACAGCCGCGAGCGTGACATTGCGCGGTATGCCGAGCTCAAGGCGTTCCCGATCATCCCGTGCAATCTGTGCGGTTCGCAGGAGCAGCTTCAGCGCAAGCAGGTGCGGCGCATGATGGACGCCTGGGAGCAGGAACATCCGGCACGCATCGAGCAGGTGTTCGCCGCGCTGACCAATGTTGCGCCGTCGCAATTGGCCGATCCGAAGCTGTTCGACTTTGCCAGCCTGGGCGGCGATGCCCACGGCGCGGGCGATTGGCTGATGCCGGAGCGTACGGATTGAGGCTGCGCAGCGCGGCGCTGCTGTGCCTGTGGCTGGTCTGCGGCCACGCTGCGGCACAAACCCTGGCGCCGTTTCTATGGCGCGTTGACGGCCCGCAGGCCACGCACTATCTGCTGGGCTCAGTGCATCTGTTGCCGCCGTCGATCTACCCGCTGCCGTCCGCGCTGGACGACGCCTATGCCGCCAGCGACGTTGTCGTGCTGGAAACCGACATCGAGGCCATCAGCTCCGCCGACACCATTCAGCGCACCTTGCAGGCGGCGATCAATCCCAACGCCGGCGGCCTGCGCGCGACACTAGGCGCAAAGGACTACGCAAAGCTCGGCCAACTGATCGAAGCCCGCGGCCTGCCGCCGAAGCTGTGCGATACCTTCAAGGCCTGGTTCTGCGCCATGACGCTGGAAGTGATGCGGTACCAGCAGAACGGCTTCAGCCCGGCACTGGGCATCGATCAGCACTACGCCGACCGCGCCCGTAGCGACGGCAAGACCCTGCGCTGGCTGGAAGCTCCCGAGGTCCACCTGGCACTGCTGACGCAGATGCCGGACGCGGCCGGAACCGCGTATCTGCTGGCGACGCTGGACGAAGCCGAGGACGAAGACGCCGATCCGGCGACCGTGCTGCGCGCGTGGCAATCCTCCGACACCGTATTCATGAATCAGCAGACGGCGCAGATGCGTCGCGAACATCCGCAGGCTTACGCGCGGCTGCTGGGGGATCGCAACAGTGCCTGGCTGCCCAGGCTGGTCACGCTGTTCGACGGCTCAACACCGGCGCTGGTCATTGTCGGCGCAGCCCATCTGAGCGGCGACGACGGCCTGGTTGCACACCTGACCCGACGCGGCTATCGAATCCAAGCAGTGATGCAAACTCCATGATCGAATTGTGGGCGTTCAATTTCTCGATGTATCCGGAGATCGTGCGCTGGGCGCTCGAGCACAAGGGCCTGGACTACCGCACGCACACGCTGCTGCCCGGACCGCATGTGATGCAGTTGCTGCCGCGCTACGGCCAGCGCACGGTGCCGGTGCTGAAGGACGGCGAACTGATCCTCAAGCAGACGCTGCCGATGCTGGAGCATCTCGAAACGCAGTATCCGCAGCACCCGCTGCTGCCGGAATCCCGACAGCAACGCGAACAGGCCTGGGCCATTGCGCACCGCTTTGCCGACAAGGACGGCCCCTGGGTCCGACTCGCCGCGTTTCACGATCTGCTACCGCATGCCAGCTACATGGCGCGCCTGTGGTCGCAGCCGTTTCCGACCTGGGCGCGGGTCGCCTATGTCGCCGGCTTTCCGGTGCTGGTGCGTCCGGCGATGCGTGCCACCATGGGCATTACCGCGGCACGCGCGCAGCACGGGGTGGACATCACCCGCGCGGCGCTGGATTTCATCGCAGAGCAGACCCGCGATCGCGACTATCTGGTCGGTGACCGCTTCAGCATCGCCGACCTGGTGGCCGCCAGCGTGCTGTTCCTGACCGACTTTGCCCCTGAATACCCGGTGACACCGCCGCAGCCCTACCCGGCCGGTCTGAGGCGCTGGCTCAAGCGCTGGGATTCGCACCCCGGAACCGCCTGGGTGCATCGGATGTATGGCTTACACCGCCACCGCGCGACGGTTTGATCCGCACCCGCCGCGCCGCCTCAATCCGGCGGCAGGATGAACGAGCGAATCTTGGAACGCCGTTCTTTGTCCTGGTCCACGGCTTTCGGCTTCACCGCGGTCAACTCCGGCGTTGGCTCGATATCGAATTCCGCCGCTTCATCGACACGCGGTTGAGCCGCTGGAGGTGGCGCTGGTGATGGTGCTTGAGCTTGGTTTTCGGCGACAGCGGCAGTCCCGTCACTGGCAACGAAGTCGTCTTCGGCACTGTCGAGTGCAGCAGTAGGCACTGAAACAGGCATCGGTGTCGGCTCGGGCGCCGGAATCTCCATCGCCGCCGCTTCGATCCACTTTTCGACCGCCGGATGCGCCACGAGAGCCTCGGCATACTCCCGCTCGGGTCCGTCCAGCGGCACCGCATACGCAATCAAGCGCAGCGCCACCGGCGCATACATCGCATCGGCGATACCGAAGCGGCCGAACAGCCAGTCGCCGTCCTGGCCGTAGCGCGTGCGCGCCTCGCGCCACAGCGCACGGATGCGATCGATGTCCGCCTGCACCGCTACAGACAGGCCCACCGTTTCCGGATCACGCGTCGCATCGAACGGCAGCGCCTGGCGCAGCGCGGCAAAGCCGGCGTGCATTTCGCAGGCGATCGATCGCGCATAGGCGCGCGCAGCCGGATCGCTCGGCCAGGCGCCGGGCAGCGCAAAAGTTTCTGCCAGATATTCGCAGATCGCCAGCGAGTCCCAGACCCGCGTGCTGCCATGCTGCAGCAGCGGAACCTTGCCGCTGGGCGAATGCTCCAAGATTCGAGCGCGCGTGTCGGGACGATCCAGCGGAATCAGGGCCTCATCGAAGCGGATCGCGTGATGCCGCAACAACAACCACGGACGCAAGGACCAGGAAGACAGATTCTTGCTGCCGATATATAAGGTCAGCGTGGACATAGGTCACCGGAAGTGTGGGGGGGAACACGTCGGTGTCCGGATAATACCCCCACTGCCCCCACCCCAACAGAGATTTCGCCTGTTTCGCCATCGCTCCATGCGTCCACGCCTGCTTGCCATCCTGCTGATTGCCGTCGCCGGCGGGCTGCCGCTGAGCCAGGCGCTGGCGCAGGTTGCGGTGCGGATCGAAGGCCTGGACGGTGAACTGCGCAGCAATGTCGAGCTGCGCCTGAGCATCCTGAGTCAGGCCAAGGCCAGGGATCTCGATCAGGGTCTGGTTGAATCGATGCACCGTGGTGCGCCGGACGACATTCGCGATGCCCTGCAACCCTACGGCTATTACAACCCGACGATCACGGCCGAACTCAAGGGCGAGGCGCCGAACTGGACCGCGAGCTACCGCATCGACCCCGGTCCACGCACGACGCTGCGCACGATCGACCTGGAAATCACCGGCGACGGCGCCGACGCGCTCAGCGATGTCGGCCTGTCGATGCTCGAACGCCTGCCCGAAGGCGCACCGCTGCTGCACACCGACTACCAGCGCGCCAAGTCCGCGCTGTCGAGCGCCGCCTACGCGCTCGGCTATCTCGATGCGCAGTACACCCGGTCCGAACTGCGCATCTACGCCGACGACAACCGCGCTGACGTGGCGCTGCATTTCGACACCGGCCCGAGCTATCGCTTCGGCGCAGTCACGGTCGAGCAGGATGTTGTCAACGACGAGGTCGTGACCCGCTACGTGCCGATCCGCCAAGGTGACCGCTACGACCCGCAGAAGCTGATCGACACCCAGTTCTACCTCAGCGATCTGGGCTACTTCGAATCGATCAACGTAATTGCGCAGAGGAACGCCGAAGTCGATCACGAAGTTCCGATCGTGATCGAAACCACGCCGCGTAAACGCACGCGCTACAACATCGGCGCCGGCTACGGCACCGATACCGGCGCACGTCTCACCGCCGGGACCGAAGTGCGGCGCCTGAATCGCGACGGGCACCGGCTGACGCTGGAGACACGGCTGTCCGAGGTCAAGAACACTGCCAACGGCGAATACCGCATTCCACTCGGCCGCCGACCCGGCGAGAGCATCGGCCTGTCCGGCGAGCTCGCCAATGAGAAGCTGGATTCCGGCTTCAGCCGCCGCTACGGGCTTGAACTGAGCCTGTCGCGTCTCCCCGGAAAATGGAAACGCCGCTACTACATCGCCTATCTCCATGAGGAATCGGAACTCGGCGATACCGCGCAGACCTCCGACCTGCTGATGCCGGGGCTGTCGCTGAACCGATCGGAAAGCGACAACCCGATCTACACCCGTCTCGGCTGGTCGGCATTTACCGATGTCCACGGCGCCAAGCGCGACGTCGTTGCCAATACCAGCTTCGTCCGCGGCCAGATCATTCTGCGGGGCGCACTGCCCCTGGGCCAAAAATCGCGCCTGCTGGGCCGCTACGAATTCGGCGCAAGCTATGTCGAAGAGTTTGGTGAGCTGCCCGCATCGCAGCGCTTCTTTGCTGGTGGTGATCAATCCGTGCGCGGCTACAAATATCAGAGCCTGGGGCCGCGCAATGCCGACGGTGAAGTCGTCGGCGGTCGTTACCTGACCTCGTTCAGCGTCGAAGTCGAACGGCGGCTATGGGATCAATGGGGCGTCGCCACGTTCTTCGATGCCGGCGGCGCGGACGACAACGTCGCACCCGAACTCTATCGCGGCGTCGGTATCGGTGCACGCTATCGCGCGCCGGTCGGCTCGGTGCAGGTCGATCTGGCCTATCCGCTGGACGATCCCCATCCCGGCATCCGCATTCACCTGGGCGTGAGGGTCGGCTTGTGAGACACGTCCTCGGCCTGCTGCGCGCCTTGCTGTGGATCATCGGCGTGGCCGGCGCCGGCGCGGTGATCTACGGCCTGTTCACCACGGCCGGCAGCACGCTGGTGCTGCGCGAAGTGGAATCACGCCTGGGCCTGATTCATGTCGAAGGCTTTGACGGCCGCCTGTGGGGGCCGCTGAGCCTCGAGCACTTCCGTTACGAGGACGACACCGTCAGGGTCGAGGTCGACGATGCGACGCTGGACTGGTCGCCGCTGCAACTGCTGCGCAACCGCGTCCGGGTCAAGGCGCTGGACGCGGCGCAAGTCATCGTGACGGTGAAGCCTTCGGGTGACGAAACTGCCCCTGAGACCGAACCGAATGACGGCGCCATCACCCAACTGCCGATCGCACTGGATCTGGCACACATCAACGTCAGCACGGTGCGGATCGAGGTCGACGGCGTCGATCCGCTGGTGTTCGACACCGTGGCACTCAACGGTCGCTGGACCGGCGATCAGGTGCAACTGCGATCGCTGTCAGCGAATACGCCCTGGGTCGGCGCACTCGAGGTTACCGGCAACGCCAGCCTGCGCTCGGATGCGGTCGACTTCGAATCGCTGCAGGTCTCCGGCTTTGCCGAGGCCACCGCGCAAGGCCGCCTCGGCTACAACACGCCGTCGGACCTGAAAGCGGAATGGACCCAGCTTCACTGGCCGCCGCGGGGTGCCTCGCAACTGCGCAGCGACCGCGGCAGTGCGCGCTGGCAGGGCGTATTCGACGACTGGCAGTACAGCATCGACGCAGCACTCAGCGTCGACGACATCACGACACAGGTGTCGACGCAGGGGCGGGGATCGCTCAGCGCCATCCATGCCGACAGCCTGAAGATCGACAGTGATCGCGGCCAGATTCAGGCCCGCGCCGCCCTGCAGTGGTCGCCAGCGCTGCAACTGGACGGAGAAGGCGAACTGCAGCACTTCGACCCGCAAGCCTGGGTCGCCGAACTACCGGGTGATCTGAATACGCAGTTCACGCTGCAGACCCGTTTGGTTGACGACCAGCCGATCATCGAAGCCCGCCTGAGCGGCCGCGCATCGACCCTGCGTGACTATCCGTTTTCGGTGTCCGGCGGCCTGCGCTTTGCCGAAGGGGCG
>JBFFJL010000068.1:0-12498 GCA_041555955.1 Nevskiaceae bacterium | reverse complement strand
TGCGCATGCTGCAGCGGATCCTGTCCGATGATCCACACGACACCCATCTGTTGCCGCCCTGGGCGGTTGGGTCCGGCGGGGGGGCGCGCGGGGCGGGTGGCAGCCCAAGTCTGGGGCAACTGCAGCGCCTGATCAGCAGCGTGCGCCAGCAGGCGGCGACGGTCCCCGGGGTTTCGCGTGCATTCATCGAAGTACTGCGTGAAGCGGTGCGGCAAAACCTGCAGTCGTGGGCTTTGCCGTTCGCAGGCCCCAAGTCGGTGCTCAATGACAAGGTTTCCGGCCAGCGCCGATTTGCCACCCAGCATTACTCGCTCGATCGCATTCGTGCAGTGGCCAAGGGCGCGGGCGTCACGGTCAACGATGTCTTTCTCGGGCTCTGTTCAGCCGCGATGCGGCGCTATCTGCTCGATCTCGGCGCGCTGCCGGAAAAATCGCTGACCGCGGGTGTGCCGGTGTCGGTGCGGCCTGCGGATGATGGCGAGTCCGCCAACGCGATCAGCTTCATCATCGCGCGCCTGAATACCGATATCGCCGATCCGATCGAACGCCTGCACGCGATTCACGAGTCCGCCCTGATCGCCAAGGAACATCTGCAGAAGCTGCCGAAGGCCGACATCAGCAACTACACCATGATCTTCATGGCGCCGTTCATTCTGCAGCTGATCGCCGGGCTCGGCGGTCGCGCGCGCCCGATGTTCAATGTGACGATTTCCAACGTGCCGGGACCCGACCGCACTTTGTATTACAACGGCGCACGATTGGAGCAGATGTATCCAGTATCGCTGCTGTCGCATGGGCAGGCTTTGAACATCACCGTGGTCAGCTACAACGGGCAGTTCAATGTCGGCTTTACCGGATGTCGCGACACCTTGCCGAGCATGCAGCGTCTGGCGGTCTACATGGGGGACGCCCTGGACGAGCTCGAGGCACTGCTGGATCTGAAGCGTCCTCCTGCGCCAGTACCGCGCAAGCCTCCGGCGAAGAAGCGTGCGGCTCGGCGCGTACCCGCCTGATGTACCCGCACCGGCCCATCGATTGGCGATGGCCGGTGCTGCAGGTGGCTGCTCTACAATGACGCGTCTTCTGTTTCCGCGAGCATGCGGAGACGGTCTCTGTAAGTATCCTTCAGCTGGTTCCGGTGCATGGCTTCCATAAAGAAAACGGGTTCGCGGATTCCCGGCGGGGTACGCCCGGCGCCGTACAAGATCAAGGAAGTCTCGGAAATCACCGGGGTCTCGCGGGAGACCATTCGCTACTACATCAACGAAGGTCTGCTGCCGCCGCCTGAGAAATCCGCGCGCAATATGGGCTGGTATACGCAGCGTCATATCGATCTGCTGAAGCTGATCCAGAAATTGCAGCGAGAGCAGTTTTTGCCGCTCAAGGCGATCAAGTCCCTGGTCACGGGAACCAGTGAACTGGAGTTTTCACCGGCCCAGGAAACGGTCTTGTCGCAGTTGCGGCAGAAACTGTCGCCCAGCAGTGTCCAGCTGCTGGCCGCCAAGCCGGCCAAGGCGCGTCGTGCGGCATCGAGGCTGTCGGCGGACGAACTCCGGGAATTTGCGGAGATCGGTATCCAACTCGAACCTGGAACCTCGGCCGCGGACGCCGAACTGGCGGAGCTGTGGGCACGCATGCGCGACAACGGCATCAATGCCCAACGGGGTTTTGGTCCGCGTGACCTGTTCTACCTGGTCGAGATCGCTGACCTGGCGGTGCAGCAGGAGCTGCGCTACTTCGGTGATCGTGTGCGCACAATGTCGCCAGATGAATCCACACAGTTGTCGGACGTGGTGATTCCTGCGTTGAGCCGCATTTTTGCCTTGCTGCATGAGCGGAGATTTGCCTGGTTCATTCAACGGCACCTCGAAGAACACTCGGCAGCGGGTGCCGCTGTCGTGCCACCGCAGCGAAGGCGCGTGCGTAAGCGCGCGGACTGACCGTGGTCTGCGCGACTCGCGTTCAGGTATCGGCAGCGCGGCCACCTGAGTCCAGTTTTTCGATGTACGCCAGCATGGTCTTGCGGTGCAGCGCGCCGATCAGCTGCTCGATGTGGGGCAGGGCGCGCTGCACGACTTCCGATGGGTCGGCATTGTCGACGCCGCTGTAGCGTTGCGAGAACAGCTCGATCTCGGCCCGGACCATGCGTTTGATCGCTTTGACATAGAGACTGGCGTGGCGTGGCTCGAAGCCGCGCTGGCGGGAAATGCCGATTTCGGTCAGTCGGGTCCACGCTTCCAGGATCTCCGCATCGTTGCGCTCCAGCAGCGGCAGATCACCGCGCCAGCGAACCGAGATTAGTCCTGCGCGTTCGAGTTCGCGCACGTCTTCGGTCGAAATGCAGCCTCGCTGCACCGAGTCGACGGTTTCTGCGCTCGAGTGATCCAGCAGGGTCGCGCGAAACGATTCGACGACTGAGTGGATCAGCTCCCGTTGGGCGGAGGTGAAGCCATCGCCTGCGTCGCCGCCTTCCTCGAGTACCGCGCGAATGGCTTTGAGCGGCAGGAAGTGGCGATCGCGCAGATCCTGGATGCGGCGCAGTCTTTCCAGGTGAAGCTCGGTGTAGAGCGCGGTGTTGCGGCCAGTCTTGATCGCGGGCGGCAGCAGCCCCTCAGACAGATAGTGATGAATTGTTTCGCGGCTCAGGCCGGTCTGCGAGATCAGATCGCGCATGCGATATCGGCCGGGCGGCATTCGCTGATTTTCCGTGCGTGCGGAGTGTTTCCGGATAGCCACGTGTGCCTCCGATTATCGGTTCTTGTGAATTGGCGCCTGCTTTCGATCGTAGCCAGCGATCGCTGCTGCAGCGATGCCGGTCTGCCGCCGCTGGCGCAGTGCTTGCGATAAGGCAAGTTCACTGAACGACGGTCGGGCTCAATCGTTGTCCCAGCTTAAGTAAATGCAGAGTGCTGAGCAACGCTGCCTACTTTTACGTGCGGCATTCCTCCTGTTGCATTGAAGTCTGGAGGTATTGACATCCATCCAGTGGCTGAGGCAATGTGCAAAGTACGTAGTGACACTACGCACAAAGCACATTGAGGAGAATCCAATGAGTCGAATCGCGTCGCTGATCTTTCGTAACTGGTTCGGTGAGCCGGAACCACCGGTCCGACTGCGGCAGCCGAGCGCGCGCTGGAGCGGAGGTGCCGACTCTGCGTGGGCGGGCACTGCCAGTTCAGCCCCGGCCCGCGTCCGCGGTCGACCGGGGCCTGTCAGTGTGCGTGCCCCCAGTGCCCGCTGGAGTCAGCACCAGCCGATACCACGCGGGCGAAGTCATGAGCTCGTGGTCAGCGCCATCGTCGAAGAAACGCCGACGACCCGGACCCTGGTGCTGGAGTCACCGGATGCGGACCTCGTCGAATTCCGTGCCGGACAGCATCTGACGATCGAACTGGAGCTTGAAGGTGAACGCCATCGGCGTTGCTATTCCCTGTCGAAGGCCCCGGGGAACGGGGCGGTGCAGATTACTGTCAAGCGTGTCGCCGACGGCAGGATTTCGAACCATCTGTGTGACACGCTCCGCGTGGGTGCCCGACTTCAAGTCAGCGCTCCGGCTGGAACGTTCACCGTTGAGCCGGACAGCGCGCGCGCGAGTCGGTATCTGATGATTGCGGGCGGCGTTGGCATCACACCGATCATCAGCATGATCGAGGCGCTGCTGGCGGGCGAGCCGGGCAGCCGTCTGCATCTGATTTATGGCAGCCGCAGTCCGGGCGAGATCATTTTCCGCGAGCGCCTGGAACAGCTTGCTCAGGACTATCCGGAGGCGCTGAGCATTCAGCTGGCAGTGGATCAGCCCGAGGCGGGCTGGCAGGGGCTAAGCGGTGTGCTGACCCCGGATCGCGTGGTGGATGCGATTGATTGCCCGGCCGAGATCGACGAAGTTTATTTATGCGGCCCCGCGCCGATGATGAAGGCGCTGTTCCCCGCACTGGCGCGAATCGGCATTTCGACGGATTCGATTCATGCCGAGCACTTCGCCTATGCCGACCGGGCGTCGGCGAATCACCCAACGCAGAGCTACAACGTGCGTTTCGCGCGCAGCGGCAGGAGCGTCGCCAGCAAGCCGGGAGAGGCGCTGCTGCATACCGCACTGGCCGCTGGGGTCGACCTCGCCTTCAGCTGCCAGATGGGCGGTTGTGGCCAGTGCAAGGTGCAGACCGTCAGCGGCAGCGCGGTCATGGACGAGCCCAACTGTCTGAACACGGCCGAACGCGAGTCCGGCTACATCCTTACTTGCTGTGCCTACCCCTCTTCGGATCTGGTCATCGCTGACCGCTGAATCCGACGAACTGATCCTGACTGGACGGAGATTGAAGATGACAATGATGGAAAAGATGATTCAGGGCATGCCGCTGGGCTTCCGGCGTCAATTGCAGAATACTGGTGATGCCATCGAGATCGCGCGGCGGGTTCGCAACCCCAAAGTGCTGACGTCGATGGCGGGTTCAGTCGCGCGTGGATTGGTACTCAGCAAGAACAAGCAGGGCGAGCCGATCGACGTGCCTGCGGCGCACTCGGCACATTTCGATTTCGAGTACCGCAGCGACTATCCCGAGATGTACGAACTCTACCGGCGCGCGCTCGACAATCAGTGGAATGGCGACAGTTCGCTGGATTGGAGCACCAACGTTGATCCGGAAAATCCAATGCGTGCGGTATTGCCGATGGAGCTGGTGCCTCTGGAGGGATTGGCTGCGGCGGGCGTCAAGCTCAACCGTAAGGAGCAGATTGACTTCACCTACTCATTTGCATCCTGGTTGCTGTCGCAGTTCCTGCACGGGGAGCAGGGTGCGCTGTACGCGTCGGCGCAAGTGACCGAGAGCGTGCATTGGATCGACGGCAAGTTCTACGGTTCGACCCAGGTGGTTGACGAAGGGCGCCACGTCGAAGTCTTCTTCCGCTACATCGAGACCAAACTGGGAGGCAAGCTGTATCAGTGCAACGACAATCTCTACGTGATTCTCGATGCGTTGCTGCGTGATTCCCGGTGGGACATGAAGTTTCTCGGCATGCAGATCATGGTCGAAGGTCTGGCGTTGGGTGCATTCAGTCAGATGTACAGCGTTACTCGAGAGCCGTTGCTCGCCAGCATGCTGAAACTGGTCATTCAGGACGAAGCACGGCATGTGCACTACGGCGTGCTGGCGCTGAAGCGGCACTTCGCCGAGATATCGGAGAAGGAACGTCAGGAGCGTGAAGACTGGGCGTTCGAGGTCGCGCTGCTGATGAAGAACCGCTTCCTCGCCCATGAGATGTATGAGGAATGGTTCGAGCACAAGATGACACGGCGGCAATGGGACGAGGTCATCCACAACTCGCCGTTCATGTCCAACTTCAGCCGTCTGATGTTCAAGCGGCTGATCCCGAATCTGGAGTACATCGGCATCCTGTCTCCGCGCATCCAGAAATACTATGCAGCTGCGGGTCTGATGGAGTTTGCTGGCGGCAAGAATGCCAGCCAACTCACCGGCAACGACCTGATCTCTGACCTCGCTGCGTAATTGCTGGCAAACTCACGACAAGGCCGACTCAAGCAGTCGGCCTTGTCGTATGCGCAGGATTTTGGATTCGAGGTGAACGGCAGCGTGGCCGGAATTGTGACGGTTCGACCAGTCGGAACAAAAAAGGCGGAGCGCAAGCTCCGCCTTTTTGGCGTCAACCTGGACCAGGGTTTCAGGCGGCCTGCGACATCTTGATCGACGCCGACTCGGTTTGCTGCAGGATCATCCGTGCGGCCATCTCTCCGACCACCATTGCCGGCGCGTTGGTATTGCCACCGATCAAGGTCGGCATGATCGAAGCATCGGCGACGCGCAGGCCATCAATGCCGTGTACGCGCAGTTCCGCATCGACTACGGACATCGCGTCCTGGCCCATCTTGCAGGTGCCCACCGGGTGATAGATGGTTTCGGCGCGCTTGCGGATGTCCGCGAGGATCGCTTCGTCGCTCTGTGCTGCTGCACCGGGCTCGGTTTCGCCGCCATTGGTCGTCGCGAACGCCGGCGACGCGAAGATGCGTCGCACCAGGCGCACGGACGCGATCAGCGCCGCGCGATCGTCCGGGTGCTCCAGGTAGTTTGGCTGAATCAGCGGATCGGCTAGCGGGTCGGCGCTCTTCAGGCCGATGTAGCCGCGGCTCTTCGGGCGCAACTGGCACACGTGCAGGGTGCAGCCGTAGCCGGGCACCAGCTTGCGACCGTGATCCTTCAGGAAGCTGGGCAGGAAATGGAACTGGACGTCCGGGCGCTCGGAGTCCTTGGACAATTTGACGAAGCCGCCTGCCTCGGCGACGTTGCTGGCCAGCAAGCCGCGGCGTCCGAAGATATAGCGGAACAATGCGGCGATTGCGCGTGGAACGAACGACAGCGCCAGACCGATCGCGCGTTTGCTGCGATCGCGGATCATCACGGTCATGTCGAGGTGATCCTGCAGGTTCTGGCCGACGCCCGGCAGCTCGTGCGCCACACGGATGCCGTGCTGTTCGAGTTCTTTCCTGGGGCCGATGCCCGACAACATCAGCAGTTGCGGCGAGTTCACGGCACCGCCGCACAGCACGACCTCGCGCTGCGCGTGCAGCTGCTGCCGCTGCCCGTTATGCAGAATTTCGACACCGACCGCTCGCTTGCCTTCCAGCAGGACGCGGGTGGCGCGGGCGCCGGTCAGTACCGTCAAGTTCGGTCGCGACCGCGCATTTTCTAGAAACGCCCGGGCGCTGCTCCAGCGGCGGCCGTCCTTCTGCGTCACCTGGTACAGGCCTACGCCTTCCTGTTCGCTGCCGTTGAAGTCGGGGTTGTACGGCAGGCCGGCCTGCTTTGCGGCTTCAATGAAGACCTGTGACAGTGGATTGGGGTCGCGGACATCGGCGACGTTCAGAGGGCCGCCGGTGCCGTGGGCGCGCGAGGGCCCGCGTTCGTTGTTCTCGTGTGCCTTGAAGATCGGCAGCAGATCTTCGTGGCTCCAGCCCGGATTGCCCTGGTCGGCCCAGTCGTCATAGTCGCGGGCGTGGCCGCGGATGTAGACCATTGCATTGATCGAGCTGCTGCCGCCCAGGGTCTTGCCGCGTGGCCAGAACAGCTTGCGTTGATCGAGCTGCGCCTGCGGTTCCGTTTCGAAGCACCAGTTGTACGTTTTGCTGCCGATCAGACCGATCACGCCCAGCGGCGTGTGGATCAGGGCGCTCGAATCCGGAGGGCCGGCTTCGATCAGGCACACGCGATGCCGCCGGTTCGCGCTGAGGCGGTCCGCCAGAACGCAGCCGGCCGAGCCGGCGCCAACAATAACGTAGTCGAATTCATTCACTGAGCAATCCTCCAGAGTGTGCCCGCGTTGGCCAGCGGCACAGATCGCTCCGACGACGACGATCGTCGGGGGCGCCTGAACCGGGAGCTGCGCCGCCGGTAGGGTTCGCGCACGCGCCGCAGCGGGGGCAATCTGGATGATTGATCGGTGAAAGCGGCTTGTCCCCTATCAATCGGTCAGGTCGGGCCCGCCTGCGGGCGTCGCAATGCTTTCCAGGCGATGGTCGCGGAAATCACCATGATCAGCACCACTCCGACATAGAACAGGAAAAACGCAGCCTGATTGGTGGCCGGGCCACCGAACTGCAGCCCGCGACTGTCCGGGAACAGCGGGTCGAGCGCTGATGCGATGACAAACGTCCAGGCCACCACGATCAGGCCGAGGGCGGTGCGCTTGAGTCCGCGTGCCGACAACGGAATCAGTGGCAGCACAGCGGCAGCCAGCCACAGCGCGAAGCCGTTGAGGATGCCTTCGAGGTGCGCCATGCGCCATGCGTCGTAGGTGCCGGGCAGCTGGACTTCGATGCCGCCGGGAATCGGCCACAGGGTGATGCGGCCGATCAGGAAGAACAGGAAGCCAAAGCCGATCACGCCGCCGATGAAGATCAATAGTGCGCCATGGCCGATCAGGTGCCGGCGGGCATCCGTACAGTCCGGGGAGATGCTCAAGCGGTTTCTCCTGCGCGGTTGGTTGCGAAGGGCACCGGCATGCTGGGGTCCAGCGTGTCGAGCAGGGGCACACCGGGCGACGTGCTGCGGTCATAGCCGTGCAGCCAGTCGAGCACCCAGTCAGGATCGCGTTCGCGGCGCGGACTATGGCCCGGGAGCGCGGCACGCAGCAGATAGGGGCCGACGTGACGGATGAATCGGGCCAGCCGGACCGCGAGCCGCAGGCGTGAACGCAGCTGGTTCCAGCGACCGTCCTTCGTCAGGATCGTCCGGTAGCCCAGCATCGAATAGCGCATCACATCGAACGAGCCATGAAACACGCCGATCATGCGCGCCCAGTAGCTGCCGAGAGACGTTCCGAAAGCGGCCTGATAGATGTCATAGGCAACACATTTGTGCTCGGTCTCCTCCACCATGTGCCACAGCACGAAGGACACCACGCGCGAGTCTGCACCGTGAAACAGTGCAACACGGTGTTCAACCAGCCAGCGGGTCACGCCCAGCGTCATCGACTCGAATCCGGCGGTGTAGGCCATACGTGTTCTGAGTGAGCGCTTGGACAGATTGGCGTAGGACGCTTCCATGCGCTGCTCGACCTCGGCCAGCTCGGAATACCCATGATTCTTCAGCAGGTCATTGAACCGACGGTGTGTCCGAAAGTGCTGACCTTCCTGGGCCATGAAGCCTTCGCCGTCCGCCTGCAATGCGGAATCGTCAATGCGCGCCAGCGTCTCGCGCATCGTGCGGATCAGAAAAGGTTCCAGATAGGGCATCGTTAACGACGCCCCGTTGAGCATGGCGGCGAACTCAGGATCGTTGGGCATCCAGTCCGTCTGCATCCCCTCTGGAAATTCGAACGGAATACGGCGCGCGGACAGTACGGGTGTCGGGTTCTGGCTCATGGATGAATCTCCTCTTTTCGCTGGGCCATGGCGCTGGCCCGCAGGCTTCTAATCGGTTTTGTGCACGGTTGTGGTGGCGGCGAGTTCGGGGTGCTGGAGTCCGGCCATCAGGGTGCTGATCATCGTCGGCACCAAGGTGTCGATCGTGCGCCCCATGACGAACTGTCCCGCAACCTGCAGCGACACCAGGCCGTGGGCTCCCGCCCAGAACAGGTGGCTCGCGGTCAGCGGGTCAGTGCTCAGGCGCAACGCGCCGCTGGCGTGTGCGGCGGTCACCACGCGCGTGCACACGCCGAGGGAATCGCGTTTGGCCGCGGCCAGCTCGATCGAGCGCTGTCCAAGATCGCTGCTCTGCAGTTCGAAGAACATCAGCGCATAGCGCGTGGGGCGCTCAAGGCCGGCACGGATATAGGCGTCGGCCAGTGCGTTGAGTTGGGCTAGCGGATCGTCGTGCGGGGCGATCGCTTCCAGCATCGCGCGTTCGATCCAGCGATAGGCGCGCGCGCGCAGTGCCGTGACCAACTCTTCCTTGCTGGCGAAGTAGCGGTACGGCGCTGAATAGCTGCATCCCAGGATCGAGGAGACTTTGCGAAAGCTGACCGAGGCCAGGCCGCCGTCCTCGAACAGCTGCATTGCTGCGTCGAGGATCTGCTCGCGTCTGGATTCGACCTGGTCGGCGGAAAAGGTTTGACGTGCCATGGGCAGCGTTTTATCAGCATTAAGTTAACACCGTCAACTTTATAAATGAGCCGGTTCCCCTGCAGTGCGTGTGGGCATCGAAACCTCGCCGTCCGGTAGGGCGCCGTCGGCCGCGAGGTGGGCAAACCTAACTTTTGTTAGGCGTCGCCTTGCCGTGCTGCACTTAGCGTTGCATTCGGCGCTGAGCCGACCGAATTTCGGCGCCTCAGCCATAGAGCAGTCGACCCAAACCGCATGAGTCGACGCACGAAATAGCGATGCGGGGAGAGCAAGCAGTGCACGCAGACAGTCGAAGCAAGTTCGCGCAGTTGTTCGTACGCGTTACCGAGCCGATGATCTTCAATCGTCGCTGGGCGACGTTGCTGGTCCTGGGATTGGCGACGGTGTTCTTTGGCTTTCACGCCACGCAGCTGCGGATGGATACCGGCTTTGACAAGCAGTTGCCGCTGGGGCATCCCTACATGGGGATCTATCAGCAGTATCAAGGTGAATTTGGCGGCGCCAACATCGTGCTGTTGGCAGTGATGCAGAACAAAGGCGACATCTATACCGCCGATTTCATGAGCTCGCTGCGCCAGGCCACCGACGCGGTGTACTTCACGCCCGGCGTCGACCGCTCGCGCGTCAGTTCGCTGTTCACCCCGAATGTGCGCTACATGGAAGTGGTCGAGTCCGGCTTCCAGGGTGGCAACGTGGTGCCGGCTGATTTCAAGCCGACACCGGAAATGCTGGCCAAGGTGCGCTCCAACGTTGCCAAGTCCGACATACGCGGACGTCTGGTTGCCAATGATCAGTCCGCTGCGATGGTGGTGTCGGAACTGCTGGAAAAGGATCCGGTCACCGGCAAGAAGCTCGACTATATCGACACGGCGCACCGCCTTGAACAGGTGCGCAACCGCTTCATCTCGCCGACCAAGCTGGAATATGTGGCCAAGACGGACGTTGGGCCATTCAAGAAGGGCGACGTCGTCAAGGTCGAGTACAAGGACACCCGCAACTGGGCGTTCCCGATCATGCATGTGACCATCGACACCGGCGAGACCGATGTTGATCCGGTCCGGTTCCGTGGCTATCAGCTTGATGTGCGCAAGGTCGACAACCCGGACTACAACCCGAATATCGATATCGCGATCATCGGCTTCGCCAAGGCGGTCGGGGACATTGCCGACAGCGCGGTTGAAGTGTTCAGCTTCTTCGGCCTGACCCTGATTCTGGTCTGGTTGCTGTTGTGGCAGTACTGCGGCTCGCCGTCCATTGCGCTTCTGCCCTTGGTTTGCGGTGTGCTCGCGGTGGTGTGGGAACTGGGCATGTTGCAGTTGTTCGGCTTCGCGCTTGATCCGTTCGCAGTGCTGATGCCCTTTATTGTGTTGGCGATCAGTACATCGCACGGCATCCAGATCACCAACTTCTGGCTCAATGAAGTGGCGGACAACGGGCTGACGAGCTTCGAAGCTTCGCGTGCAACCTATCGGCGACTGGTGATTCCCGGCATTTCCGCACTGCTGACCAACTTTGTTGGCTTCGGCACGATCCTGCTGATCCCGATCGGCATCATTCAGGAGATGGCAATCAATGCCATGTTCGGACTGATGGCGATTGTGTTGTGCAAGAAGGTCCTGCTGCCGTGTCTGCTGTCGTTCGCGCCGATGAAGAATCCGGCGAAATTCCGCGAGCATCAGAAGAGCCGCGACCGCATTTTTGCACCGATCTGGCGCTCGCTGTCGGTCATTACCAAGCGACCGGTGGCTGCGGTGGTGTTGCTCGCCTCAGTGGGCCTGTGGGGCTGGGCCGAGTATGTCTCGCAGGATCTGCAGATCGGTGAGTTGCACGAGGGTGTGCCGGAACTGCGACCGAACGCGCGGTACAACCAGGACTCCCGCACCATCACGGGCGCATTCTCGATTGGCGTCGATGTCATCAAGTTGATTTCCGAATCGCGCGCCGACGGCTGTATTGACCATGCGGTCATGGGCAAGATCGATGAGTTCGCCTGGCGCATGGAGAACGTTGAAGGCGTGCAGTCGACGATGTCGCTGGCCAAGACCTCGCGCGCAGTTTTCAACGCCTACAACGAAAACAATCCCAAGTGGTTCGTGTTGCCGCGCGAGTCGGGTGCGCTGGTGGTGACGGTGCAGCCGTTCCCCAGTTCGACCGGATTGCTCAATGAAGACTGCAGTGCGGTTCCGATTCTGGTTTATTCCAAGGATCACAAGGCCGAGACCATCGACCGCATCGTCAACGCTGCGCAGTCGTTCATCGACGCCCAGCCGGCTGATGCCCCGGTCACGTTCCGTCTGGCGACGGGCAACGTCGGTGTGATGGCCGCGGCCAACGATGTGATCAAGGAGACCGAGCCCAAGGTGCTGCTGTGGCTGTTCCTCGGCATCGGCTTCTGCGTGCTGCTGTCCTTCCGCAGTTTCGCAGGTCTGGTCTGTGTGCTGGTGCCGCTGGCTCTGGTGTCGGTGCTGTCGTACGCGGTCATGGTTTACCTGCAGATCGGCATCAAGGTGTCGAACCTGGCGGTCGCGGCCTTCGCGGCTGGTATCGGCGTTGACTACGGCATCTATATCTACAGCGTGCTCGAAGAGTGCGTGCTGAACCGTGGCATGCCGTTGCGCAAGGCCTATGAAGAAACCCTGCACCAGACCGGCAAGGCGGTAATCGTGACGGCTCTGACCCTGGCCGCGAGCGTCTGCACCTGGTTCTTCTCGGGTCTGCAGTTCCAGATCGATATGGGCATCTTGCTGACGATCATGTTCATCGCCAATGCAGTGGCTGCAGTGGTGCTGTTGCCAGCATTCGCAGCGTTCCTGCTGCGGGCCAAGCCGACGCCAACGGCAGCGGAGCCCTTGCATCCGGCGGCAGCCGTAGCCTGAGGCCGGGATGCGATACAAACGGCGACACGTACAGGCGCACATTGCGTCAGT
>JBFFJL010000067.1:0-12625 GCA_041555955.1 Nevskiaceae bacterium | reverse complement strand
TTCAGTTGCTTCGCCGGACCATGACTGTCATCGACCGCATTCAACTGTGAGTCGGAGCCGCACCATACGACCGGGGCGCAATCGATTCATCCCTTGCAGCAGATTGACGCAAGCGAGCAGACAATCCAGGGGCTTCATCTGTTCTGATCCGCGGGAACACGTGGCACCAGAAGGCAATTTGTCTGCTTGGATGGACAAATCGCTGCAGGGATTTCACGCCAAATGTAGGTGAATTCTTACATTCATGCAGGCGTGTTTATGAGAAAATCGCGTACGATCAGTAAATTGCAAAATTTACAAGCACCTGATGCATGGCCTGGAGTGAGACCAGATGGACCAGAAGAGCAGAACGAGCGTGTGGGGAAATAGTTGGGTTGCCGCTTTATCGATCAGCCTCCTCACTGTTATCAGTGGGTGCAGCAACGACAGCAACAACGACTCGACGGGTGGCGGCGGCGCCGCGAAGTCCTGTCAGCAGGCGTATAGCCCTGAGCTGGCCATGGCGGGCGACGATTGCACGCCGCAGTACGGTGTGTATTGCCCGGACACCTCCAGCTCTGTTCTCAACAGCACTGACGCAACGCCTTGCGACGGCGTGAACATCGCCGAGGGCAGTGCTGAAGCCGATGGCCTGACCTCCGACTTTCTGGTGCTGACTCCGGCAGGAACCAACACCTACGCCGGCACCTACCTTGCACTGCATTGGGCCGACGCCAATGCGCCAACCATGGTTGACCGCATGCGCCTGGGTGAACTGGCCAAGGCGCGCAATCTGCGCGTGGTGGTTCCGACCGCGCCGGGCCCGGTCCGCAGCTGGGGCAACTCTGTCGTCTTCCCGCTCAGCAGTGTCAACCAGCGCATCGCGATGCTCGACGCGGTTTTGGCAACGGCTAACGGCATCTCAAAGGCCAACGGTCCGCTGATCGTTGGTGGCGTCTCCGGCGGCGGCATTCTGGCATTCCAGTACGCCTGCGCCCGCGCGCCGGAAGTCACCGGCGCGATCATCGTCGCCGCCGAAATCCGCGCCGGAGATCTGGACACCTGTCAGCCTGCCGGGCCGTTCGCCAGCATTCAGGTCCATGGCACGGCCGACTTGGTCGCGCCGTACATGACCGTTCCGGGGCTGTATGCGGGGGTCGAGGAGATCTTCCAGCGTCTGTACCAGAACAACGGCTGCAGCGCAGACAACGTGCAGTCGACGCAGATGCTCACCGACAGCAATCCGCTGATTTCAGAGATCGACGTCGCCTGGGCCAAGGGCGGCTGCACTTCCAACAAGGGCAGCTCGCTGATCAGCGTGCAGAATGGTGGACACAACTGGCCGGGTTACAGCGGCCCGCTGGACCTGCCGCTCAACCTCTACGGCCCCACCGCAGACGGATTCGACACCACGCTGCAAGGCTACGACCTGATCAAGTATCTCGGCGGCTGATCCATGCGCCGGCGCTTCTGGTAGCACCGAGGCCGCAGCTTTGTCTGCGGCCTTTTTTTTTGCGCGGAGTCGCTCCAACATGACTCACGCGGCGCATGTAGGCTCCGGCCGTGTCGTTCGGAATCCCATTGCCACACAGCCATCCCATCGGTGGTTCCTGCGGGTGACATCTGACCTGACGAAGTCGGGAGTAGCGTGCATGACCTCAATGATTCTGATGATTCTCAGCGCGGGCATCATGCTCACCCTGGGGACCGCCCATCTGCTGTTCACGTTCCGCGGGCCCAAGCTGACCCCGCGCGATCCGGCTCTGCAGGCGCGCATGCAACAGGTCTGCCCTGTCATCACCCAAGAGACAACGATGTGGAACGCCTGGCTCGGCTTCAATGCCAGCCACAGCATGGGGGCGATGCTCTTTGGCTTGATCTACGGCTATCTCGCACTCCAGCATCGCGCTGTACTGTTTCAGTCACCGTTTCTGCTCATGGTGGGCCTGGCGATGCTCGGGGGTTATCTGGCGCTGGGACACCGCTACTGGTTCCGGATTCCATTTACGGGCATCGCGGTTGCGCTGACCTGCTACGTCGCCAGCGTTGCGGTATCGTTGAGCTGATGCGCGCAGCTGTAAGCCCTCGGTTCGGGTCAGTGTCGAAGGCATCGCCCCTGGCTGCCAGTCCCAATTTGGCACCGCACTTGCTTTTCTCTACGCAGGGGACAAGTATCGACACCCTGTTTTGGCGTGCGTGCGGTCACCTGCAAACTTCTGCCCGCTTTGTGAATGCTCGCACGAACAATCAGACTTCTGGTCCACAGCGGTCCGGTGCACTGAACTTTTGAATTCAATGTTCGGCAGGCTCCAGGGACGATGAATTCAACAGGCACCCGTCATGACACAACGAGAAGACACATCAATTGCACAGGTATGGCGCGAGCGTAGTTACTGGTATGACTACTCACCACGCACCGGCTGGGTTCTGAATCGCACCCGAGTTGCGCGCGTGTGGTTCCTGGCCTCGGCACTCATCACGCAGAGCCTTGAGTCCGTCCCCCTGTGATGCCCGCCAACCCGGCCCGCAGACATTGACTGCCTCGCCCATTCTTCGGCGCTGATCAGGGTCCGCTGACTCGCTTGCGCCGCACTTAGGCCTCGATGCCGTCACGCACGGGATTCCGTGCAAGACCACAGACACCGTGTTGAACGCTCCCCGAGCACCTGAATGACTGGAACCGACTCATGCCGATCGAACTTCCGAAACCCCTTCGCACGACAGCGGTGTCATCCATCCAGCGATACTTTTCGGAAAATCTGGAGGAGCCGATCGGCAACGTCGCCGCGGATGCCTTACTCGACTACTTCGTTCAGGAGCTTGGCCCACTGATCTACAACCAGGCCATCAGCGATGCGCAAACCCGCATGCAACAGCGCGCCGCCGAGCTGGATATCGAACTGCACGAAGAACCCCTGCAGTACTGGATCAAGATGGACCGAACCCGCAAATCGCGCTGAGCGAAGCGCACGCAGCGCGAACTCTGCCGCCGCAGCCGCGAGCCACACGATCGGCCCAGACCGACGGTTCCACGCTAAGCTGATGACCATCGCCCACAGTGGATCATCGGGCCATGGGCCAGGAAATTTCACACTCGCAATTCAGCGCGGAAGAACACGCCGCCTTTCATGCCCGGTTGCGGGAAGAAACCAAGACGCTGAAGCACTGGTTCGATCAGCGTGCCTTCGATGGCGCCGCGCAGCCCACAAGCGGACTGGAAGTGGAAGCCTGGCTGCTGGACCAGCACCACCTGCCCGCGCCCCGCAATGCTGAATTTCTCGCGACGGTCAATCATCCGTATGTCGTGCCCGAGCTGTCGCAGTTCAATTTCGAACTGAACTCCGACCCACTGGCGCTGACCGGTGACTTTCTGAGCCGGACCCTCACCGGACTGAGCGATACCTGGCAGCGCTGCACGGTCGCCGCCGAAAAACTGCAGCTGCAGCCGCTGGCCATCGGCATCCTGCCGACCGTGCGCGACGAGATGCTGCAGCCGGAGCACATGTCGGCCTCCCACCGCTATCAGGCGCTGAACCAGGAACTGCTGCGTCTGCGTCAGATGACGCCGTTGCACATCGACATCAGCGGCGACGACACACTGAACTATCGCTGTTCGCATCTGATGCTGGAAGCCGCCTGCACCTCACTGCAGGTGCATCTGAAGCTGCCGCAAGATCTGGCGCCGCGCTTCTACAACGCCGCGGTCATGGCCACTGCACCCGTGGTCGCCGCCACCGCCAACTCACCCTTTCTCTACGCCAAGTCGTTGTGGGCGGAAACTCGGGTGCCGGCGTTCGAACAGGTCACAGCCGCACACGGCTTCAAGGATGCCGAAGGTCGCGAGGTCGGGCGCGTCACTCTGGGCACGGGCTATCTGCGGCATTCCCTGCTGGAACTGTTTCTGGAAAACCTGAGCTACCCGACGCTGCTGCCCGAACTCGGCAGCGCCGCGGCGCCGCTGTCGACGCTGCGCCTGCACAACGGCACGATCTGGCGCTGGTGTCGCCCGATCGTCGGCTTCGAAGCCGACGGCACCCCGCATCTGCGGATCGAACATCGCGTGATGCCGGCCGGACCGACGCTGGGCGACATGGTGGCGAACATGGCGCTGTGCCTGGGCCTGAGTCTGGCGCTCGGGCATGCTGAAATCGCACCGGAACTGTGGACGCCGTTCGAAGACGCGCGCGCCAACTTCTACGCCTGCGCACGCGAAGGACTCGACGCCCAGGTGCGCTGGTCGGGCACCCGTGGCTCGGTGCAGACGTTGCTGTTGGACCGTCTGATGCCTGCGGCCAAGGCCGCGCTGGCGGACGCCGGGCTCGACCGCAGGGATCTGGATTTCTACTTCGACGAAGTCCTGCGCCCGCGCGTACTGACCGGGATCAACGGCAGCACATGGCAACGCCGTTATATTCAGACGCATGGCCGCGACTTCCAGGCGCTGACCGAACGCTATACGACGCTGCAGAAGCTCGGCACGCCGGGTCACACATGGCCGCTATAGTCGGATTTCGGCATGCCGGTGACCGGATCGTGCAGCCACACTTTTCCCGGGGCGCGGACCGCCCCGGATTTCACCGCCCCCCGGATCTCGGAACCATCGCATGAGGCTTGACCGCCTGAATCATCTCCCCGGGCAACTGCTCGACATCGCACCGCACGAACTCCGTCGCGTATTTCCGCACCCCACGCTGATCACCATCGAAGGCCGCCATCGCGAACCCCTGTTCCTGGCGACCGTGCTTCATGGCAACGAGACCACGAGCTTCTACGTCCTGCAGGATCTGGCGCGCCGCTACGCCCAAACACCGCCGCCGCGCAGCCTGATGATCTTTGTCGGCAACGTCGATGCCGCAGCGTCTGGCGTGCGCCGTCTCGACGACCAGCACGACTTCAACCGCATCTGGGCAGGCGGCGACGGTCCCCTGTTCGAGTTGGCGCAGACTGTGACGCAGGCAGCGCGCGAAGCACGCCCCTTCGCCAGCATCGACATCCACAACAACACCGGCACCAATCCACATTACGGCTGCGTCAACGACATGCGCCCTGGCGCACTGCACCTGGCCGCGCTGTTCTCGCGCATTGGGGTCTACTACCGCAATCCGCCGACAACGCAGTCGATTGCGTTCACGTCATTCTGCCCCGCGGTAACCATCGAATGCGGCCGCCCGGACGATACCGTGGGCGTGACGCGCACCATCGAATTTGTCGACGCCGTGCTGCATCTGGATCACCTGCCCGAACGCATGCCCGCTGCCGGCGATCTGACCTTGTACGAAACCGTGGGCCGCGTGGTTGTCGACGATGGCCGCAGCTTTTCGTTCGGTGATACCGGGGCCGATCTGGCGCTGAGCACTGAACTGACCCGGATGAATTTTTCGGAGATGCCCGCCGGAGCCATCTGGGGTCATTCGCTGTGTCCCCGCTCGCCACTGCGGGTTTACGACGAAAACAGCGCCGATCTGACGGACCGTTTCTTCAGCCAGCGTGACGGCATGATTCAGCTCGCGCTCGCGGCGACACCGGCAATGATCACACCCGACCTTGAGGTGATTCGCCAGGATTGCCTGTGCTACCTGATGCAGCCGTTGCCGCATCCGGGGGACGCGCCGTAACCGACATCGCCGTGCGTCAACGATTCCTCCGCGTCAGGGGGCCGGCGCCTTGACCACGCCGAGCTTCAGAATCACCCATCCGCGCTGATCCAGCTTTGCGGCTTCTGGCGCGCCAACCTGAACACGCTCGGCAGCAATCTCTCCGCTGTCCGTGATCGCCGCAACAACGGCCTGGGCACGAGCAACGCCCAGCGCATCGAGATCGGCGTCACTGACCGCTTCGGCCTGCTCCAGGCGCAGCTGCAGCGCGGACACATACGCCGATTCATCAAGCTGCGCCTTGCCTTGCGGATCGTCCGGCGGCGGACGCCGGAAGCCCGCCTGCAGATCCTTCGGCGACTCATCCGGGAACCGGAGGTGAAACAGCTCCTCCACAACCTTGCGCTGCAGCACGGTCAGGCTTTGCTCGCGCGACTTCGCCGCGCGCAGGGCTTCAACGCCGGCGTCAATCTTTGCACTCACACGCTGCGACTGCAGTGCCGCGCGATCAGGCTCCGCCACAAATGCGCCCGGCACTTCCAATGCCAGAATCGGCCGCTTCTGCAAGGCCTCCGCCAGCTTGCCCAGCTGCTCCAGCGCCGGCGGCGGCACTTCGGGCTGGCCCGGTTCGAATGCGATCTGATCGAACTGTTCCGACTCCATGCCGACCAGACTGCCGAGGAACCGGAACGGTGCCGTCACCACACCGGTGATCAGCTGCACGATGGCCTTGCGAATCACGCCGCCGAGTTCGAACTGCGGATCGCCGATGTTGCCGCTCACCGGAAGGTCGACCTGAATCTTGCCGTCCGAGTCCTTCAGCAGCGCAATCGCCAGCCCCAGCGGCAAAGTCATCGCATCCGGCTGATCCAGCTTCTCGCCCAGCTGCAGATCGCTGATGACCACGCTGTTGTCGCCCTTCAACGCGCCGCGCTCGATGCGGTACTGCAGACTGACTTCGAGGCGACCGCTGTCGATGCGTCGGCCCGCAAACTTGACGGTGTACGGCGACAGATCCGGGAATTCGATATTGCGGAACAGCAGCCGGATATCGGTGTCGAGCGTCGGATCGAACGGCGTCAGCTTGCCCTGGATCCGCGCAACGCCGTATCGATCGACCTGACCGTTCAGACTCAGTCTGGCCGGGTTGCGGCTGGCCGTCGACAAGGTGGATACCGCACCTTCGAGCCGGGTGATATGGGTGGCAAACGGCAGCGGCAATGAGCGATCGGCGAAGTCGGCCGATCCCTTGGACAGGCTGATCTTGCCGATGGTGACCGTTGTCGACGAGCCGCTGTCCTTGGCGCTGGGCTTGCTCTCAGCAGCAGCCTCTGCGCGCTTCACCAGCAGCTGCTGCACATTGGTGGTCTGATCGGCGTTGACCTGGACCCGCGCATACGGCGCGCTGAGCGCGACCTCCGAAACGTCGAGCGCATTGTCCGCCACGCGGTAGGCGTATTGATCGACCGCCAGGTTTTTCCAGGCCAGCAACGGCTTGCCCTCCGCCGCATCGCGAACATCGAGATCAGAAAAACTCAGACTGCCGTCAACGGCCAGTGCGTCCATCGACGGCATCGCCACACGCGTGTCGAATCCCAGCGCCCCCCCGGCGATCCGCACCCGCGCGACCTCACTGGCATAGGGCTGAATCACGGCAATCGCCAGATCACTGCCCTGGATGGTGGCGTCCAGGGTCAGCTTTGGCAGCACCGAAAACGTTCCGTTCGCCTTCACGCTGCCCCCGGATGCAAGCGTCAATCCCAGGCTCAGCGGGAAGCGCGCACCCGCAGTATTGCTCAGCGCTGTTGCCGTCAGCGCGATCGTGTTCACGGTCACGCTGGCGGGCGTCTTGGGCACGCTGTCGACAAAACGCAGACGACCGTCCTTCAGCGCCGCAGTGCCGAGCTGCAGCGTCCAGTCCGACATCGGCGTTGCGGTCGCTGGTTCGGGAGCAGGCGTCGTTGCATCCGCAGGTGCTGCAGCAACTGCGTCGTCCGGCTTCATCTCCGCGCGGGTTTTCACCAACTGCGTAAAACTCAAGCTACCCTTCGCATCACGCGAGACACGCAGATCCAGCCCCGACAAGGTCAGGCTGTCGGCACGGATCACTTTGGCCGGCCATTCGAAGTACCCGCCGGCAAGACGCAACTGCGGCAACTGCAGGAACGGCGTGTCGTCGCCGCCGGCACGCAACGCCAGATCCTGCAGCACCAGTTCCACCTGATCGACGCTGGCAACGATGCTGCCATCGGCTTGCGACTCGACCTGATAGTCCAGATTCAGCGTGGTCGTGGATTCGCCCGCGGTGAAATTCACCGCATCCTGCAGATAGCGACTCAGCAGCGTTACATAGGCACCGCTGGCGGTGATGTTCCCGTTCGATTTAAGCGGGTTCAACTGCAGATGCCCGCCCCAGGCCAGGCGTCCGCCCGCCTCGGTGTCGATCACGATCTGATGTGTTCCCGTCTGCTCCGGCAGCGTGCTCAGTGCATGCGCTTCGAGACTGACCGGGCCGATGTGGGTGGCGAAGACCGGCGTGCGTGTTTCGTCGCGGATATCCGCGTTGAAGTCGACCATCGCCAGCGACTGAATCACCAGCCGCGGCATGCTGCCCGCCGTGTCCGGCTTCGCTTCGGGCTGCGGCTCATCGGCGGGAGTCTTGGCCGTCAGCGCCGCGATCATGCGACCGATATTGGTGTCGCCATCGCCGTAGCGAATCAATTCACTGGCGGCGCCTTCCAGCCGGATCTCGCGGATAGTCCAGGCCCAATGCAGCAAACTGCTGCCGAGCTGGACGTCGGCATAGAAACGCTCAAACCCGAACAGTGGCGCCCCATCCGTCTCGCTGACGCGCAGGCCGCGCACCTCCGCGCTCAGCGCGTAGGGATTGAAGCGGACCTGCTCGACCTGCCCAGGCCGGCCCAGGTGATGCTCAATCGCCGCGACGATCTGGCGCTGCGCAATCCACGGCACCAGGAAGAAGCCCGCCAGGGTGTAGACCAGCACGACCACCCACAGCCAGAACCGCTTACGTCGTGGACTGATCCACGCGCGAGGTTCCGCGATCTTTGCGAAAACGGATCGCCAATCGAATGTCTGCTTGCCGGTCACTGTGATTATTGGACGTTGTTGTAAGCAGCAGCCCGAATGTCGCCGCACCGAGCTGCGTCAATCGGGATATCCAGGCGCTGCGACGCATGTGGACGCGAAGTATACCGCCCCCCTGTGATGGTAAATCCGCATCAAAAGACGGTGGCACAGCCGCGCTGTCATCGAACTGTGATGTGATCTGGAAACACGCTTGAGGGAGCTGACCGTGGCACCACCGATGGATCGACGGGACTTTCTGCGCCGGACCGGCATGGTCGGCGCCGGCATGGCGAGCGGCCTGCTCAGCGCCTGCGGCGGCGGCGACGATGCCGCATCCACGGCGGCGCAGGCACGCAGCCTTCCGGCACCGGAAGACTCCGGCATCGATCACATCGTCGTGGTGACGATGGAGAACCGCTCGTTCGACCACATGCTCGGCTGGGTGCCGGGCGCCAACGGCCGCCTGGAAGGTCTACGGTATCCGGACACCGACGGCGTTCTGCAGTCCACGCACCATCTGACGCCGGACTATCAGGGCTGCGGCCTGGAAGATCCGCCGCACGGCTACGACCACGGCCACGCCATTCTCAATGGCGGCCGGATGGACCAGTTCCTGCGCGACACCCCCGTCGGCGACCTGTTCCCGATTGGCTACTACACTGCCGCTGACCTACCGTTCTACAAGGGCTGCGCCGAACACTGGACGATCTGCGACCGCTATCACAGCGCGATGCTGGCCTCGACCCAGTCCAACCGCATGTACATGCACAGCGGCCAGTCCGACCGCACCAACAACGGCAGCGGTGCGCTGGACCCGATCCCCAAGATCTCGACCCTGCCGACGATCTGGGACGATGCCCGCGCCGCCGGTGTGAGCGTCGGTTACTACTGCAACAACCTTCCGTACACCGCGATCTGGGGTGCCAAATACCTGGGCTTCTCGCGGCCCTACGCCAGCTTTGCGCTCGAAGCCGCGGCCGGCTTGCTGCCGAGCATCACCTACATCGACCCGTTCTTCTATCAGGACGGGCTCGATCATCTGTGCAATGACGATCACCCGCACGCCGACGTGCGCAATGGTCAGGCCTTCCTCAACGACATCTACAACGCGCTGCGCAACGCCCCGACCTGGGACAGGACGCTGCTGGTGATCAACTACGACGAATGGGGCGGCTTCTTCGATCACGTCGAACCCCCGGTGATGCCGGTATCCGAGGAGGAAGCCGCGGTCGGCAACGACGGCCGCCTCGGCATCCGCACACCCTGTGTACTGATCGGCCCGCGTGTGCGCCAAGGCTACGTCGAGAAGGCGCTATTGGAACCGAACTCGATCCTCAAGTTCATGGAATGGCGCTGGGGTCTGCCGCCACTGGGCGTACGCGCCGCAACTACCCACAACCTCGCCCATGCACTGGACTTCGACAGCGCGCCGCGCAGCGACGCACCGGCCTTCGA
The DNA here is from genome assembly GCA_041555955.1 of Nevskiaceae bacterium. Lineage (GTDB taxonomy): Bacteria > Pseudomonadota > Gammaproteobacteria > Nevskiales > Nevskiaceae > Solimonas. Next base: position 2,507 of record JBFFJL010000067.1, on the reverse strand, counting down.
CGTGCCGAGCAACGCCGGCCAGTCACAGATCTGCGCGTTCACCAGCAAAGCCGCCGGAATGACCGACAGCATGGCGGCGCACGCCCGCGAGATCGAAAGCCTGCAGGCGCTGGCGCGGCGCCACGGATTTGCCTGTTAGGCGCAGCACACGGCCTGCTGACCCAGATCAAGGCGTCACCGACGCCGGTGATGGAGACTTGATCCACGCCATACACACCCTGTGAGTGAATCCATGTCCAGACTCGATACCGCCCTGCAAAACGACCTCAAACTGCTCAAGCTGCTGCGCGACGAACTCAAGCTGCAGTCGCACCTGCTTGCCGCCGAAGCCAAGGATCGCTGGCAGGCGCTGGAAACGCAGTGGGGCGAACTTGAAAACAAGATTCAGCACGCCGAATCCGCGGCCGGCGAATCCGCCAAGGACGCCGAAACCGCCATCGGCATGATGGTCGACGCGCTGAAGAGCGGATACGCCAACGTCAAGACCGCGCTGAAGCACTGAAGCTTCAACCTCGAACTGATTCTGACCCTGGGGGCATCGCGTTTACGCGCTGCCCCCTTCTTTATTGGCGCAGCGTCTCGAATCTGCGGGCACGCCGACGCCGGAGCGCCACCGCAACGCTCAAGCCCAGCAGACTGGCCAGCCCGAACGCACCGCCGCCGCTGGACGCCCCATCCGCCCCTGAACCCGCATCCAGGTCTGCGCAGCCCGCACGAATGTCATCACAGACATGCGCATGCCCCGCCCGATCATCAAATACACGCGCCGAGCGGTAGTAAAAGCTGAAGCGATCCAGCCACGCCGCATCGTCCAGCAGACGTGCGTCCGCATCGGCATACCCGGTTTCGCCGCTGCGCTTGAGCCAGCGGTCGAACCACGCCAGCGTGTAGTGCTCGATCATCGGGCGGCCCCAGCCGCCGACGCAGGCGTTGTCGACGACTTCAGGACACCACGAGGTTGCCGGGAACGTCGGCAGCAATGAAAAGTCCAGATGCGTGCTGCCGGCGATGACGACCTCCGCCACCGGCACATCAACGGCGCGCCACGCGGCCACCGCACGCGTGGTGAAACGCTCCGGGTCCGGCGGCGCCGTGTACGGCCCGATCGCGAAACCATACTCGGACGTGAAGCCCAGACTCGGCACGCGTGGCACGATCGCCGGCACCGGCGTCGCCACCAGCCCGCCGAGCAACGCATCGATGCCCGGCGTGCTCAGCACGAAATCCTCCAGCGGCGTGCCCACCAACAGACTGCCGTCGACCACTCCGCCGCTTTCATCGACCGGTAGCGCACCCAGCGCATTGGCATTGAGCGGATGCTCGGGATCGCCCAGCGCATCCCAGGCCACCACCGCATCGACCGGATTGCGGGCGTCGATCAAGCCGGGCCAAGCTTCAGCGCCCGGCGCGCCGTAGCTCTGCACGATGCTGACCGCGCCCGCGCCCATCGAATGCCCGGCGATCCCCAGCCGCGTGCGATCCAGCCGCTCACCCAGCGGGTTGAACGCAGCGACTTCGGTCGGATAGGTGCCGGCGCAGCTGAGGTTGTGCGGGTACGGCTGCACGCTGCCGGAGTGGAAGAAGTCGATGGCGTCGACCAGGCCCTCCCAGAACACCGGGGGATTCAGATTGGTGCCCGGCTCTCCATTGGGCGCGACGTTGTCGGAGCGCCCCTGCCCGCGCGGGTCAAAGGTCATCACCTGATAGCCCGCACGCACCAGCAGCTTGGCCGCCCACCAGTACAGCGTCTCCGGCGCCTGCACCGACCCATTGATGATGACGACGCCGGGCAGGTTCGTGCCCTGCTTCGGTGACCAGATGCGGCCGGACAGCCGCGCACACTCGCGGTCATAGAACACCACCGGGGTGACGTCGATCTCGTCATAGACCGCATCGATGCCGGGATAGATGAACGGATCGCCGGTGCACGGCAGCGACCAGGTCGCGCACAGCGGCGCCACCGGCAGATTCACCGCGCCGGACAGCGACCAGCTCGGATCATCGACGCTGCGCTGCAGATACGACTGGAAGTTCAGCAGGCTCTGCGCGGTCCAGCGCGTACCCAGCGCCGGATTGGTGACCGGCTCGCTGACGCCGGCACCCATGCGCGCAAAGTTCTGCGCCTCGCGTGCAGTCCACTCCGCCGATGGATAGTCCGGCCCTTCCGGAATCGCCATCGCCACAGGCGGCAGCAGCAGCGCGCAGAGCAGCAGGATTTGCAGCGGCAGATTCAGCACAGAGCGCATCGGTGAAGTCTCCTCACATCTGATCGTTATGGCGCCAGTGTACGGCCACGACCCACCCGCCCCCATGACGGCATCGCCACCGCGGCCAGTCACGCCGGCCAGCGTCTCAACACAGATGACACCTGGCGGTGGCACACTGCAGCCGGCCTTGCCGCACGCCGCGGACCCTTGAACGGACACACCCCACCATGATGAAACGTCGCCAATTCCTGAAATCCGGCGCCCTGCTGCTGACCGCGCCGTTGCTGCCCGGCTGCGGCG
>JBFFJL010000066.1:0-12700 GCA_041555955.1 Nevskiaceae bacterium | reverse complement strand
CCTTTTTCGGAACGGTGCGCCAGATATCATCAAACTGCTTCCAGGCGTGCTTTTCGCGTTCAATATGGCGCCGTTGCTCGTCTTCGACCGACAACGGCGCCGGATGGTGATAGCGGTCGACGCCATGACTCATCAGGGCGTGACAGGAATCGAGCACTTCTTCGACCGCCTCTTCACCGAAACGCTGCTCGCACTGCATCACATATTTTTTGGCGAACACCATGTAGTCGATGATGGCGTCGGCATCCGTCCACTGCTGGAACAGATAATTGCCCTTGAAAAAAGAGTTATGGCCGTAACAGGCATGCGCGATGACCAGCGCCTGCATCGCCATCGTGTTTTCCTCCATCAGATAGGCGATGCAGGGATTCGAGTTGATCACGATCTCGTAGGCGAGCCCCTGATGTCCCTTGCGATACAGGTGCTCGTTGCGGATGAATTCCTTGCCGAAGCTCCAGTGCGCATAGCCGATCGGCAGGCCGAGCGAAGCATAGGCATCAAGCATCTGCTCGGACGCAATCACTTCAATCTGATTCGGATAGCAGTCGAGCTTGAACTCGCCGACGGCGATTTCCCGGATCGCACGGTCATAGGAGCCGAGCAGATCGAAACTCCACTCAGCGCCGGTGGACAGCGTCCGTTCCGCAGGCACAGCGCTCATGCAGTCTCCTTGCTGAACAACTCGCGTAACACCGGGTAGATCTCACTGCGCTCAACCACGCTCTTCATCGCAAACCGCTGATCGTCGATCCGCGCATAGGCGTGCGCCAGTGAACCCAGGTGCTCCGGTTCGTCAGGAATTTCGACGTAGGCGAAATAACGTAGTTGTGGCAGCAGCCGGTCCTGCAGAAAGGCACGACTCTTTTCCGGATCAGCGCCAAAGGCATCGCCGTCGGAGACCTGCGCGCAATACAGATTCCATGTGCTCGGACTGTAGCGCGCCTCGATGATCTCGTCGGTCAGTTTCAATGCCGACAGAACGATGGTGCCACCGCTCTGGGTGCCGTAGAAGAAGGTCTCTTCATCCACTTCCTGGGCATTGTCGGTGTGCCGCACGAAAATCAGATCGACCCGCTCGTATTTGCGAGACAGAAACAGATACAGCAATGTGAAAAAGCGCTTGGCCAGATCTTTCTTGTCCTCGGTCATTGAGGCCGACACGTCCATCAGACAGAACATCGCTGCACGTGCCATCGGCTGCGGTTCGCGCACGCGATTGCGGAAGCGCAGATCGATGTCGTCCAGAAACGGCACGGCGCCGAGACGCTTGCGCAGCTCCACCGCACGCAGTTCCAGTTCGGGATCCGGAGCCTGCTCGAGCTGCTGCTCGACCTCAGCCAGTTCACGCCGCACGGCAGCACTGACCGCGATACGACGCGCCGAGGCATTGCGCAGCGAACGCAGCACCGACAGGTTCGACGGCACGCCACTGGGCGTGTAGCCCGCGCGACGCCACTTGAATTCGCGCACGTCACCGAGCACGGTGCGCGCCAGACGCGGCAATTCAAGATCGTCGAAAAACAGATTCATGAATTCTTCGCGCGACAGGCTGAACGTGAAGTCGTCTTCACCATCGCCCTGCCCCTGTCCGCCTTGCCCGCCGCCACCGCTGGGCGGCCGCTTCAGGCGATCTCCCTGAGAGAAGCTGTGATTGCCGGGATGCACACTCTCGTGATCGCCGCCCTGGCCGTGGCGGAAGCTCGGCTCTGCAATGTCCTTCAACGGAATGTTGACCTTGCCACCGCGCTCCATATCGGTAATGGAGCGCTTCGTCACCATCTCGTCGACGGAATGCTGAATCTGTTCCTTGTAGCGCCGCAGGAAACGCGACCGGTTGACCGCGTTCTTGTTCCGGTCATTGAGTCTGCGATCAATGATGATCGACATAGAGACCCCCTACCGCGCTGTGGTGTCCATGCGGCTACTGCGACTTGCGAACCCGCAGATACCACTCGGACAACAATCGAACCTGTTTCTCGGTGTAGCCCTTGGCGACCATGCGGCCGACGAAGTTCTCGTGCTTCTTCTGATCCTCTGCCGAGGCCTTGGCATTGAACGAGATCACCGGCAGCAGCTCTTCGGTTGACGAGAACATCTTCTTCTCGATCACCTCACGCAGCTTTTCGTAGCTGGTCCAGTCGGGCTTTCTGCCGCCGCTCTGAGCACGCGCGCGGAGCACGAAGTTAACGATTTCGTTGCGGAAGTCCTTGGGGTTAGCGATGCCTGCAGGCTTTTCGATTTTCTCCAGCTCGGTATTCAGTGACGCACGATCGAAGGATTCGCCGGTTTCCTGATCGCGATAGTCCTCGTCCTGAATCCAGTAGTCGGCAAAAGTCACATAGCGATCGAAAATGTTCTGCCCGTACTCGCCGTAGGACTCAAGATAGGCGGTCTGGATTTCCTTGCCGATGAACTCGGCATAGCGCGGTGCCAGCCAGGCCTTGATGAACTCAAGATAATGGCGCTGCTTGTCGTCCGGCAGATGCTCGCGCAGCACTCGCTGTTCCAGCACATACATCAGGTGGACCGGATTGGCCGCAACCTCCACCTGATCATAGTTGAATACCGCCGACAGCACCTTGTAGGCGAAACGCGTGGACATGCCGTCCATGCCTTCGTCGACCCCAGCGTAATCGCGATACTCCTGCAGCGACTTTGCCGCCGGATCGGTGTCCTTCAGATTCTCGCCGTCGTAGACCCGCATCTTTGAATAGATGCTGGAATTCTCCGGCTCTTTCAGTCGCGTCAGTACCGACCACTGCGCCATCATTTCCAAGGTGCCGGGCGCACAGGGCGCCTCAGCCAGCGAACTGTGCCGCAGCAGCTTCTCATAGATCTGCTGTTCTTCAGTGACCTGCAGGCAGTACGGAACCTTGACGATATAGACGCGGTCGAGGAAGGCTTCGTTATGCTTGTTGTTGCGGAAACTCTGCCACTCGGATTCATTCGAGTGCGCCAGGATGATGCCGTTGAACGGAATCGCTGAAAATCCTTCAGTACCCTTGAAGTTACCCTCCTGCGTCGCGGTAAGCAGGGGGTGCAGCATCTTGATCGGCGCCTTGAACATCTCGACGAACTCGAGCATGCCCTGATTGGCCAGGCACAGGCCGCCGGAATAGGAATACGCGTCCGGATCATCCTGCGAAAACATTTCCAGCTTGCGGATATCGACCTTGCCGACCAGCGACGAAATGTCCTGGTTGTTCTCGTCTCCGGGTTCGGTCTTGGTGACCGCAATCTGCTTGAGCACCGACGGCTGGATGCGCACGACCTTGAACTGCGTCAGATCGCCGTCGTACTCGGCCAGTCGCTTGATCGCCCAGGGCGAGGCGATGGTGCTCAGATAGCGTTGCGGAATGCCGTATTCCTTTTCCAGCATCGGGCCGTCCCGATCCGCCGCGAACAATCCCAGCGGCGACTCATTGATCGGCGAGCCTTTCAGCGCATAAATCGGATGCGCCTCCATCAAGCCCTTGAGCTGCTCGGCGATCGATGACTTGCCGCCCCCGACCGGTCCGAGCAGGTACAGGATCTGTTTGCGTTCCTCCAGGCCCTGCGCCGCGTGCTTGAAGTACGCGACGATCTGCGCAATCACGTCCTCCATACCGTAGAACTCGGCAAAGGCCGGATACCGTCGGATCACCCGATTGGAAAAGATGCGCGACAGCCGCGCGTCTTCGCGGGTATCGATGATTTCAGGCTCGCCGATCGACGCGAGCATGCGCTCGGCAGGGGTCGCATAGGCCATCGGGTCGGTGCGGCACAGTTCGAGATAGTCCAGCAGCGACATCTCTTCTTCGCGTGCCTTCAGATAGTGACTTCGAAAGCTTTCCAGAATGCTCATCAGCAACCTCCATCTCGATAGCTGCGTGACCTTCCGCGAGTGGCCTACAGAATAACGCGACTCACCATGACTTACCTGCAACGATTGACACTCAGGAATCGTGCCAGTTCATACACTGACGCGCTTCCCGCCTTCGCGACCCATTTGCCGCCAACGTCGATCACAGTACAGACCATGCAAGATACGGGCGGGTTCATCTACCGATGCCGGCTCAACGGTTGAAAGCAGATCAACGGGCGGTCATGCACGCCTACCGGTCCAGGCAGGCTGCCGCTATCCTTGCCGCCCACGCCCCGCATACCTCGCCATGAAAATCGCGACCTGGAACGTCAACTCCCTGCGTGTCCGCCTTCCGCACCTGCTTGACTGGCTGGGCCAGCAGCCGGTGGACGTCGTCGGCATTCAGGAAACCAAACTGACCGACGATGCCTTTCCGTTTGCCGAACTGGAGGCCGCCGGCCTGCACGCTGCACATAACGGCCAGAAAACCTATAACGGGGTGGCGCTGGTCGCGCGTCAGCCCCTGCGCGACGTCAGCCGCGACATTCCCGGCTTCGAGGACGAGCAGAAGCGCGTGATCGCCGCCACCGTCGGGGATGTCCGCGTAGTCAATGTCTACGTGGTCAATGGCCAGGCTGTCGGCAGCGAGAAATATGCCTACAAACTGCGCTGGCTGGAGGCACTGCAGGACTACCTGGCCGAGGAAATCAAACGCTATCCGCTGCTGGCGGTGACCGGCGATTTCAATATCGCACCGGCGCCGGAAGACACTCACGATCCGGCCATATGGGAAGGCCAGATTCTGTGTTCCGATCCCGAGCGGGACGCGCTGCGGCGGCTGCTGGGGCTCGGCCTGCGGGACAGCTTTCGTCTGTTCGAGCAGCCCGAGAAAAGCTTCACCTGGTGGGACTATCGCCAGGCCGGATTTCGGCGCAATCTCGGCCTGCGCATTGATCACATCTTACTTTCGGCACCGCTGGCAGCCCGCTGCACCGGCTGCACGGTCGATCTGGCGCCGCGCCGTCTTGAACGACCCTCCGATCATGCTCCGCTGGTCGCGGACCTCGCGGCGGCGACCGAGTAAAGCCAACGGCGACGGCACCCGCTACTCGAACACTATCGGCACGCTGAGACGCATTGCGCGACCCTGTGGCGGCTTGGGCACCGGCGCAGCGCGGCGCAGCAGCGTCAGCGCTTCGGCGTCAAGGCTCGAATGGCCCGCGCTTTGCACCAGGCGCACTGCCGAGACCGTGCCGTCCGCCGCAACGCCGAAACTCACCACCGCGGTTCCGCGCAGCTGCGCGCCGTCTTCCGGCACCCGCCGATAGTGTTGTAGATGTGCGCGCAGCTGCGCGTAGTAATGCGCGCGGCCTGCAGCAGACGCCGTAGCGACTTCCGCATCGACGCCAGCGACCGGCTGCGGGGTCATCGGCACTGCCGATGGCGCGGCTGAACTGACGCCGGATGCCACTGCGGGCATCGACAGGCGCAGGTCCAGCACGCGCTCCTGCGACATGCGATCGGCGCCCTGACCCGTCAGAGACATCCCCTCGGCGCCGCTACGCAAATCCGATGTCGGCAGGCGCACCAGCAGCAGCCCGTGCAACAGCAATGCGATGAGCAGCGCAGTCCACCAGCGCCGCGGCGGTGCGCAAAATATCCCGAGTCCGGTGACCGCACTCATTCCGACGGTTGCGTCAGGATACGCAGATCACGAACGCCGACGCGCTGCAGGGTCTGCAACAGCATCAGCACCCGCGTCGCCGGAGCGGCGGCATCAGCGTGCAATTCAACCGGACCTGCGGTCGCCGCTGCGGCCTGAAAAGCGCTGAATGCTGCGTCATCGAAACCGTCGCCCAGGCTGCGTTCGCCCACAAACAGTCCTCCGGCAGCGTCGATCCGCAAGCTCAAACTGGCCGGCGTCCTGACCGCCTGCGCAGACTCGGCGGTGGGCAATCCGACCTCGGGCGCGCCGCGATCGATCCGCGCCAGCAACAGGAAAAATCCCAACAGCAGCAGCACCACGTTCAGCAGCGGCAGCAGGTCCAAGCCTGATCGGGGCGCCGCAGCCGCTGGCAATTTCATGCCGTCGGCGCCAGAAGATCGACACCGATGCCGGCAGCGCGCAGCGGCTCCAGGGCATCGATCAGATCCTGCAGCTGCGCAGCCGGGGCCACGCGCACCTGTACCTGATCGCGCGATGCGGCGCGTAGCGTGGGTACCAGTGCACTCGTTTCGAGCAAACGGCCATCGAGCTCGATACGTCCACCGCCGAGCACACGCAGCAGGCCCTGTGGCCTGTCGGCCACGGCTGCGGGGGGCGCCGGGCTGGCAGCATCGCTGACCGTCAACGACAGCGCCTGTGGCGGCGCCCCACGGGCGGCGAGCATGAAGAAAAACAGCAGAATGAACACCACATCAACCAGCGAGGTCAGCCCCAGCATGCGCTTGCGCGGCCCCGCTGCTGCATCAAGTCGCATGGGTGACTACGCGGCGCGGCACCGCCATCAGCTCGGTCAGCGCCGACTCCATCGCCAGACGCAGGGCGTCGACCAGCCGCTCGAATCCCTGCAGCGCCGCCATCACCGGCATCGCCACCGCCAGACCCGCTGCGGTCGTCAACAAAGCCTGCCAGATCCCGCCGGCCAATGCCGCCGGCTCTACCGCACCACCGGCCAGCTGCAGCTGTCGAAATGCGTCGATCATGCCCAGCACGGTGCCGAAAAGACCGAGCAAGGGCGCGAGCTGGACGATCAAATCCAGTGCGCGAAAAAAGCTGCGCGCGGCGTCGAGACGATGCCGCGCGCTGATCTCGACGTGCTCGCGCACCTGCGCGTCATCGAGCCGGGCGTCGCTCAAAGCGGCCATCGCGTCCATCAGCACTGCCGCCAGCGGTGAGCGCTCCTGCGCCAGGATCGCGCGACAGCGATCATCGCGCCCGCTGCGCCAAGCTTCGAGCAACGGCGCGACAAACGCGCGCCGGGCGATACGGCACTCCCAGAATTCCCAGAGCTTGACGATCACCAGGGTTGCTGCCGCCAGTGACAACAGCATCAGCAATACCATCGGCGTGCCGCCCAGACGCAGACTCTCCAGCATCGGGCTCAGTCCGTCTTCCGCACAGTGGACACTGCAGCCTGTCCCACCGCGCGCGGGTCGCTGGCCGCGTCGATCTCGCCACGTGACGGATACCAGGCTACCGCCTGCATGTTGCCCCACTGCCGTTCCGACAACTGCAGCGTGTAGCCCATTGCGCTCAGTGCGGCCAGCGCCCCCGCGTCAGCGTAATCCGGTTCAAGTTCAACCACGTCCGGCAGATATTGCTGATGCAGTCGCGGCGCCGCCACCACGTCCTGGAGTTCGGCCCCGCCGATCCACGCCAGCACCGCCTGAATCACCATGGTCACGATCCGGCTGCCGCCGGGCGTGCCGACAATCAGCAGCCCGCGTGGGCCTTCGACGAACGTCGGCGTCATCGACGACAGCGGTCGCTTGTGCGGCGCAATCGAATTCGGCTCCGAGCCGACCAGGCCATAGGCATTGGCAACCCCGGGGGCGCTGGAAAAATCATCCATCTCGTCATTCAGGAGTACCCCGGTGCCAGCGGCCATCAAGCCGGAACCGAACGGCAGATTGATCGACAAGGTCGCGGCGACGCGGTTGCCGTCGGCATCGAGTACCGACAGGTGCGTGGTGTTGTGACCCTCGCTCGAAGGGGCAGCCGGCGGCAAGTCCGCACTGGGCGTGGCGCGCGCCAAATCGATGCTCCCGGCCAACTCTCGGGCGTAGCTGCGCGAGGCCAGATGCTGCAACGGGATACGGACGAAATCGGGGTCACCGAGCCACGCGGCGCGGTCGCGGTACGCGCGACGCAGGGTTTCGACCAGCAGATGCCGTGAGGCGATCGTCCCGTCGTCATGCCAGCCCAGGACCTCGAGCTGCTGCAGCACCTGCGCCAGCCCCAGACCACCGGCCGAAGGCGGCGGACTGCTGACAATCCGGTTGCCCAGATACCAACTCACGATCGGCGCACGTTCGACAATCGCATAGCGCGCCAGATCCTCCGCACTCCAGCTGCCGCCCGCCTCGTGCACCGCAACCAGCAGGCGCTGCGCGATCTGCCCCTGATAGAAATCTTCCGCACCGGCAGTGGCCAGACGACGCAAGGTCCACGCCAGATCGGGCTGGCGCAGCTTATCGCCCGCGCTCAGCGGTCGGCCGTCCCGCAGAAAGACCGCGCGTGCGGCGGGTGACATACTGCCCTCGAAGCGTTCGATCGCCGCAGCCAGTTTGGCGTCGACTGCAAAACCGTCTTCGGCATACCGAATCGCCGGCGCCAGCACCGTCGCCAACGCCAGACTCCCGTAGTGCTCGGCAATATGTTCGAGCGCCGCAGGTTCGCCCGGGATCCCTGCGGCCAGCGCGCCGAAACGTGAGTGCCTGGAATTGGCTTTGCCGTCGGCTTCGAGATACATGTCGCGAGATGCCGCGGCTGGCGCGGTTTCACGGCCATCAATGAACACGTCCAACGCGTCGGCCTGTCGATGCAGCAGCCAGAAACCGCCGCCGCCCAGCCCTGACCCGGTCGGTTCCACCACGGCAATCGCCGCGCTGGCAGCCACCGCGGCGTCAAAGGCGTTACCGCCGCGCGCCAGAATGTCCATACACGCCTGAGTCGCCAGCGGATGCGCGGTGGCGCAGGCATACCCAGGCGGCTGCGCTGCGGCCGCGACACTGCCAAACAGCAGACCGAGCACGGCCCAGCACAGTCGATGCATCGGCATACGAAGCGGCTTCATCATGATTCGACCGCAACCAGGCGCTGATATTTTTCCATCAGCTGCTCAGGCGTCTCGACGTGCGCAGGGTCCAGCGGAATGCAATCCACCGGGCACACCGTTCGGCACTGCGGCTGCTCGAAATGGCCGACACATTCGGTGCAAAGCTGCGGCTCGATCTCGTAGAACTCGATGCCCTGTGAAATCGCATGATTCGGGCACACCGGCTCGCAGACATCGCAGTTGATGCATTCGTCGGTAATCTTCAGCGCCATCGTGCTGCCTGTTTAACGTGCTAGTCCACTGAACCGGTGACTTCGCACCCGGATGAGTGCGTCAGCCGGGATGCGATGCGAAGTAGAAAACACAGGAATAGCCCCGCTATTTCGAGCATTTCTGACGACGCAGCGCGCCCGGATGGCGTGCTCAGCAGGGGGTGGAATGTCATTGGACCAGTGGACTAGGCGTTGCCGACGCGCTTTTTCAGCGCCGGCACCACCGCTGCCGGGACCAGCTTCTCGACCGGAGCGCCCAGACTGGCCAGTTCACGCACCAACGACGAAGAGAGGTGCGCGTACTCGGGAGACGGCGTGAACATCACCGTATCGAGTTGCGGATACAGATCGCGATTCATCACCGCCATCTGCTTTTCATAATCGAAGTCACCCACCGTGCGAACGCCGCGAACCAGTACCGTGACTTTGTTATCACGCGCGAAATCAACCACCAGTCCCGAGAATCCGATGACTTCGACATTGTCGAGGCCCTTCACAACTTCCCGAATCAAGGCCACGCGCTCGTCCAGGGTAAATCGCGGGTTTTTTGCCGGATTCAGACCCACTGCCACAATCAGGCGCTCATACATCCGCGATGCACGCTCGATGATGTCGTAATGTCCCAGCGTGATCGGATCAAACGTTCCGCTGTAGGCCGCGGTCACCATGGTTTGCCCCCAATCGGCCTGCTCAGAATCAGGCGGTTATGCAGCAGGATGAAATGTTGCCAGGCCGAAGCATACCTGACCGGCCCGCTTCTCCCGCACGAATTCGAAGCCCGGCGGTAGCTGCGGTGCGGTCGCGCCGGTCCATTCCATGTAGACGCGATTGCTGACCGGATTGAGGATTTTCGCCAACTCGGGCAAGGCACGCGCCAGCAGGTCGGATTCATAGGGTGGGTCGAGAAACACGACGTTGTAGCGATGCCAGGTTTGCTGCATGAAATAGATCGCATCCATGCGCGTGACCTCCGCACCGGTCGCCTTGAAGGTTTCCAGCGTGGACTTGATCCGCAAACACTGCGGCGCGCCCTGATCAACGAATGTGCAGTGTGCGGCGCCACGCGACAGTGCCTCGATCCCCATGGCGCCGCTGCCGGCAAACAGATCGAGACAACGTGAGCCGGCAATCAGCGGCGTCAACCAGTCGAACACGGTCTGACGCACTCGATCCGGCGTCGCCCGCACCCCGTCGGCCGCGTTAAATTCGATTACCCGCGAGCGCCACTGCCCGCCGATGACCCGCAGCTTTCCCAGATCACGTTTTCCTGGACCGCGATTGTTCATCGGTCTCCGCTCCGCCTGTCACGAACCTGCACGTCGTCAGCACCACGGCAGCGACTTTATCGAGCTGATCGAAGGCGTCAACTACCCTGCGGCGGATTCATCCGATCGGACAACCTCATCCGCCCTGGGTGCCACCGACCGTCAGTCCGTCGATCTTCAGGGTCGGCTGACCGACGCCAACCGGCACGCTCTGTCCGTCCTTGCCGCAAACGCCGACCCCGGCATCGAGCGCCAGATCGGTGCCGACCATCGACACGCGTGTCAGTACCTCGGGCCCGTTGCCGATCAACGTCGCACCTTTAAGCGGGCGCCCCAGCTTGCCGTTTTCGATCATGTAGGCCTCGGAGGCCGAGAACACGAAATTGCCGCTGGTGATATCAACCTGACCGCCGCCGAAATTGGCCGCGTAAATGCCGCGTTCGACCGAAGCGATGATTTCCTTCGGATCGTGCGGACCGGCCAGCATGTAGGTGTTGGTCATGCGCGGCATCGGCAGCGCCGCATACGACTCACGACGACCATTGCCGGTCGGCGCCATCCCCATCAGACGGGCATTCAATTTATCTTGCAGATAGCCCTTGAGCACGCCGTTTTCGATCAGGATGGTGCACTGGCTCGGCGTGCCTTCGTCATCAACCGTCAGCGAACCGCGCCGACCCGGCAGGGTGCCGTCGTCGACCACGGTGCACAGATCAGAGGCTACCTTCTGGCCGATACGGCCCGAGAACGCCGACGAACCCTTGCGATTGAAATCGCCTTCAAGGCCGTGGCCGATCGCCTCGTGCAGCAGCACGCCGGGCCAACCCGGGCCGAGCACCACGGTCAAGGTACCGGCGGGCGCCGGCACCGCTTCCAACGCGACATCGGCCAGACGCACGGCTTCTCGAGCGAATCGCTCCGGAGCGTCACCACCGAGAAAGTCCAGGTAGCCGCCGCGACCACCGCCCCCGGAATGCCCCTGCTCGCGGCGCCCGTGATGTTCGATGATCACGCTGACATCCATCCGCACCAGCGGACGCACGTCGGCGCAAAACGTGCCGTCAGTGGCTGCAATCAGTACGGTCTCGGCATTGGCCGCGAGATTGACCATGACCTGCACCACACGCGGATCGGCCGCACGCGCTGCAGCGTCGGCTCGGTGCATCAGCGCCAGCTTGGCGTCGGCCTCCAGCCCCGGCAGCGGATTGATCGCCGGATACAGCGGCTGCAGCGCCAGTTCACTCTGACGACGCACACTGCCCTGCTGGCCGTAACGCACGATCGCACCGGCGGCCTGCGCCGCATCGGTCAGCGCGCTCAGCTCGATCGCGTCGGAATACGCCAGCCCCTGCTTGTCGCCGGCACAGGCACGCACACCGACGCCCTGCTCGACATGATGTGCGCCGGATTTGACCAGACCGTCTTCCAGCGACCAGGTTTCGGTGTAGGCCTGCTGGAAATAAAGGTCGGCAGCATCGACACCGGGCTTCATCAGGCGCGACAGCACCTGTTCGACAGCAGCCTGATCCAGACCGGTCGGTTCGAGCAGCGTCTTGCGGGCCAGCGTCAGCGCCTGAGTCATGGTGGGTGTTGGGGGTCCGTCAGCGAGTGGATGATCAGCTTAGCCGACGATGGCCGAGCACGGGAAACTCATGCCGCAGTCGTGCGCGCCGCTCGGCGTCGATGGTGGCCAGCGCGGCACCCGGGCGGTCACCGCAATCGGCCAGCACACCGCCCCAGGGATCGATGATGCAGCTATGGCCCCAGGTATGCCGGCTGCCGGCATGGCTGCCGCATTGTCCGGCAGCGAGTACGTAGCACAGATTCTCGATTGCGCGCGCACGCAGCAGCACTTCCCAGTGCGCGCGTCCGGTAGCCTCGGTGAATGCCGAGGGCACGCACAACAGTTCGGCTCCTTCTGCGACCAGGGCACGATACAACTCGGCAAAGCGCAGGTCGTAGCAGACCGACAGCCCGAGCCGTCCCAGCGGCGTATCGACCACGACCGGCTTCGGTGTGCCGGCCGCAATCGTCGCCGATTCGCGATAGCGCTCACCGCGCCCATCCGGCAGATCGACGTCGAACAGGTGCATCTTGTCGTAGCGCGCGACGCGCTCGCCGCGAGCGTCATAGACGCAGCAAGCAGCAAACACGTGCCCCGGATCCGACGACGTCAGCGGAATGGTGCCGCCGACGATCCACAGCCCAAGCTCGCGCGCCGTGCGTGTCAGGAAATCCTGAATCGGTCCCGCGCCATCGACCTCGGCGATTGCGAGCTTGTCGGTATCGCGCACTCCCATCAGCGCAAAATTCTCCGGCAGCACGGCGAGCGTCGCACCACTGGCCGCCGCACTCTGCAGCAACGACGCCGCGGACGCCAGATTGGCGTCACGATCGGGGCCGCTGCTCATCTGGATCACTGCCGCCTGCTGTTTCGTCGTCATCAACTCATCTCACTCATGCCTTAGGGGCTGTTCGAATCCAGCTTTTCCACGTTGGGATTGTCCCAGCTGCCGGTGATGCGGTAACTGAGCTGGG
>JBFFJL010000065.1:0-12717 GCA_041555955.1 Nevskiaceae bacterium | reverse complement strand
CGCCGGGCCCGACCAGCGTCGACGCGAGCGCCAGTTTCCGGTTGAGCCGCAGGAAAATCTGCTGTATTTCGTCGAGAAGCATTCGCCCAAGCTGGAGCCGTGGCAGAGCGAGATCGTGCGCATCGTGCGCAAGATGGCACAGTATTTTTATCCTCAGGGTCAGACCAAGGTCATGAATGAGGGCTGGGCCACATTCTGGCACTACACCCTGCTGCACCGGTTGTTCGACAAGGGCTTGGTCGATTCAGGCTTCATGCTCGAAGTGCTTAGTGCGCACACAAATGTCATCGCGCAGCGCGGCTATGACCAGCGCGGTTACGGCGGACTCAATCCGTACGCACTCGGTTTTGCGATGTTTACCGATCTGCGCCGGATCTGTGAGCAGCCGACGGCAGAGGATCGTCAGTGGTTTCCGGAAATCGCTGGCGGCGACTGGCAGAAAGTGCTCGACTTCGCGATGCGCAACTACAAGGACGAGTCATTCATCGGTCAGTATCTGAGCCCGAAGTTGATACGCGACTTTCATCTGTTCGCGGTTGCCGACCACGAGTCCGATGATGAACTGGTGATTGATGCGATTCATGACGAACACGGCTATCGCAAGCTCCGACGCATGCTGGCCGCGCAATACAACCGCGACACCCAGATTCCGGACATTCAGATCGTCAACTACGACCGCCGCGGCGACCGTTCACTGACCTTGCGGCATCGGCAGCATCGCGGGCGTCCGCTCAACGAGGCAGCCGAAGAGGTGCTGAAGCATCTGCATCGGTTGTGGGGATTCAACGTGCGCCTCGTGACCGTCGACGACGATGATCGGGAGTTGGACACGCGCGAGATCCGCAGCGCCTGAGGAAGCGGCCTTGCGGCCGCTCCCGTGCCTTGCATCCTACGATCTGCGCCCCAGGCTCTCGGCCTCGGCCTCGGCCTCGGGCTAGGTGTGTGCTTCGCTCAGACCGCTATGGCGCAGTAGCGCGTCGACCGTGGGCTTGCGGCCGCGGAACTCGATGAACAGTTCCATCGCTTCCTTGGAACCGCCCTGTGCCAGTACGGTGTCGCGGAACCGGATGCCGGTTTCCGGCGCGAAGCCGGTCTCCTCGAACGCCGCGAACGCATCGGCAGAGAGCACTTCGGCCCACTTGTAGCTGTAGTAGCCCGCCGCGTAACCACCCGCAAAGATGTGGCTGAAGCTCCATGGCATGCGGTTGAACGCTGGAGGACGCATCACGGCGACTTCATCGCGAACGGCTTCGATGGTTTCGAGCACCCGCGCGCCGGCCGATGGCGTGTAGTCGCGATGCAGTCTCAGGTCGAACAGACCGAACTCGAGTTGACGCAGGGTTGCGAGTCCGGACTGGAAGCTGCGTGATGCGCGCAACTTTTCGATCTCCTCGTCCGGCAGCGCGGCGCCACTTTCCCAATGACGCGCGAATCCGCGCAAGGTCGCTGGGTCGTAGCACCAGTTCTCCATGAACTGGCTGGGCAGCTCGACCGCATCCCAGGCAACGCCGCGAATGCCCGAAACCGATCCCTCTTCGACTGCGGTCAGCAGGTGATGCAGACCGTGTCCGAATTCGTGAAACAGGGTCAGCACTTCGTCGTGGGTCAGCAGCGCAGGCTTGCCGGCCGGCGGCGGCGTGAAGTTGCACACCAGATACGCCGACGGATGTTGCAGACCTTCCGGTGTGCGGCGGCGGCTGACACATTCGTCCATCCACGCGCCGCTACGCTTTTCCGGGCGCGCATAGGGGTCCAGATAGAACAGGCCGAATTCGACGCCTTCGGCATCCTTCAGCGCCCAGGTGGTGACGTCAGCGTGCCAGGTGGCGATGCCGGGGGCTTCCTCGATGCGGATGCCGTACAGCCGCTCGACCAACGCGAACATGCCGCGCAAGACTACGGGAATCGGGAAGTACGGGCGCAGCGCTTCTTCGCTCAGCCCCAGCTTCTCGGCCTTGAGCTTTTCCGAGTAATACGCGATGTCCCAGGGCTGCAGCGCATCGATGCCGTCGAGGCGCAGCGCAAACGTGCGCAGCTCGTCGAGTTCGGCTTGCGCCCGAGGCTTGGCGCGCTGCGCCAAATCGGCCAGGAAACGATCCACTTCAGTCGGTGACTCGGCCATCTTGGTCGTCAGCGACAGTTCGGCGTAGTTGGCAAAGCCCAGCAGCTGCGCCAGCGTATGGCGCAGCGAAAGAATCTCGTCCATCAGCGGGCCGTTGTCGAACTGCCCGGCTTGCGGCCCCTGATTCGAGGCGCGCGTGGCGTAGGCCGTGTACAGCTCTTCGCGCAGCGTGCGATTGTCGGCGTAGGTGATGACCGCATCAAAGCTGGGGAAGTCGAGCGTCAGTAGCCAGCCCTGCAGGTCCTTGGCTCTGGCCTTCTCGGCTGCGGCCTGCACCGCCGCTTCGTTCATGCCTGCGAGCAACGCCTCGTCGGTGACGTGTTTGCTCCAGGCCTGGATCGCGTCGATCAAGTGCTCTTCAAACTTGGTCTGCAGTTCGGACAGCTTCAGCGATACCGTCTTGTAACGTTCCTTGTCCGCCTCGGGCAGGCCGATGCCGGACAGCTTGAAATCGCGCAGCGCGTCGGTGATGACCTTGCGCCGAGGGATGGAGTAGTCGGCGAATTCGGGGCCGTTCGAGAGCGCCAGATAGGCCTGGTACAACGCTTCGGACTGCGAGACTTCAATGCTGTAAGCCGTCAGCTTGGGCAGGCAGGCGTTGTAGACCTCGCGCCAGGCCGGCGTATTGTTGACGCTGAACAGATGCGAAACCGGCCCCCAGGCACGCTGGATGCGATCGCCCATTGTCTCCAGCGGCTCGATCAGCGCGTCCCAGGTGGGCGTCTGGTTTGCTTCGAGGAGTGCGGCCAGCTGCGCGCGGTTCTGTTCAAGCACGGAATCCAGTGCAGGCTCGGCGTGCTCGGGCAGGAGTTGATCAAAAGCGGGTAGCGGTTGAGTCAGGGGGTCGGTGAGCAGGGGATTGGGCATGATGAGGCTGGACAATCGATCGGGGCACCGGATTCCGGCGGAAGTGTCATGGTGGGGCCGGGTCGCCGGCTTTTCCAGTGAATTTTCGCTAATGGACTGATTTAAAAAAGCTTGCTTCAGCGCGCCGCGCCCGGTCTGCGGGCGTCAGCCGCAGTTGCGCGAACTCTGGGGGGCGCCTACAGCAGGCCGCGCGCGATCAGGCTGAGGGTGCCGCAGGCGCCGAGGGCGACCGAAGCCAGCAGTGCGCCGCCAGCGCTGATCCGCCAGCGCTGCGTCAGCTGTTCCTGGGTCAGGGTCGACAGCAGAAACGGTCGGCGGTCCGGGGGGCGCGACAGGACGTGCAAATCGGGATCCAGGGCGTGCTCCAAGTGCGCGGCCTGAATCTGGTTCAGCGCTGCGCGGCGCACTGCTTCCCATTCCTGCAGGTCGATCTGGCCATCCTGATTGGTGTCGAAGCGTTCCAGCAGTGCATTTTGGTCGGCTTTCCACTCGCGCAGCAGTTCGGTGACTTCGGTGGTCTCGTCGTGGTGGCGGTGCGCAGTTTGGCTGCGGAACCAACCAATTGCGTACAGCGGGTCGCCGATCTTGACCAGGGCTTCCTCGTAGCGGTAATCGCCGAACTGCAGCCATGGCGTCTTTTCCGGAATCCGATCCGGCCGACGCTGACTGCCGCGCCAGTTGCGGCGCAGACTCGGATAGACCGTGCTGCCTTCGGGATCAATCACGCATTCGCCGGTGCTATCGGCGAGCAGAAACAGTTCGTCACTGGTGCCGGATTCGATCGTGCGCCACTGCGTCGTACGTTTGCCGTTGCTCCAGGTGCTTTCCTGGCGCTGGACGCGGTAGCGCCACCAGCAGCAGCGCGCATTCGACAGCGGGGAGTGGATCTCGGGGCCGGGCATCAGTCGGGCGTAGCCGCGCAGTTCCACGTAGCCCTGGGCTGCCGATCGCACGCGAGAGGTCGGTGTGTTCTCGATCAGTCGCGCTTTGTGCAGCGCCAGAAATCCGCCGACAAAGCAGGCGATCGAGGCGGCGAGGCTGAGCCCGGTCCACAGCCAGAATTCACCGGGCTCGAGTTCAGCAACGCTGGCAGCGAACTGTTGCAGCCACAAGGGGTCGCCGGTCACCGCGTCATTGCTCCAGCAGGGGTGAAGCTTACGAGCGGAACAGGCTGCGCAGATCGACGTCGGTCTTTTCTTCGTCGCCGAACACCAGCAGCTCGGCCGGACGGAACGCGAAAAGGCGTGCAACGATGACGTCCGGGAACTGCTCGATGCGGACGTTGTTGATATTGACCGTCTCGTTATAGAACTCGCGACGGTCGGCAATGGCATTTTCCAGGCCCGTGATGCGGCCCAGCAGCTGCTGGATTGACTGATTTGCCTTCAGCTCGGGATAGGCCTCGACGGTCGCAACGATGTTGCCCAGGCCCAGCCGCATCGCCCCTTCGGCCTGGCCGACGCCTTTGACGTCGCCGGATTGGCGCGCACTGTTGGCGGCCGAGCGCGCGGACATGACTTTTTCCAGGGTCTCGCGTTCAAACTGCATGTACTGCTTGCAGGTTTCGACCAGTTTCGGCAACTCGTCGTGGCGCTGCTTGAGCAGCACGTCGATATTGCTCCACGCCTTCGAGACGCCGTGTTTGAGCGTCACCAAGCCGTTGTAAAGGATAATCAGGTACACCGCCAGCGCAGCAGCGATGGCGAGCCAAATGAACATCGTAATCATGACCAGCCCCCGATACCGGTCCAATAAGTCAGCGAAAGGATGCGGGAATTCGCTGCCGCGCGCTACCATTGCGCTTGAACGAACCGATGCAAACCAATGATTTCACGCTTAGTGGCCTATTTCGCGCTGGTGGCCGCAGCGCTGCTCGGCGGCTGTGCCTCGCAGCAGGTGCTCAATTCGCTGTCGAGCGACGACGGGTTTCAGCTGACCGAGAATGTGCCGTATGACGCGGCGACCGGGCTGACGCTTGATGTCTATCGCCCTGCGGGTCCGGGGCCGGCGCCCGTGGTCGTGTTTTTCTATGGCGGACGTTGGAGTTCGGGCGACAAGAGCGAGTACAAGTTCGTCGGGCAGGCGCTGGCATCGCGCGGATTTGTCGCAGTCGTGCCCAATCTGCGCGAATACCCTGCGGTCCGCTTCCCGGAGTTCGTCAACGACGGCGCTCGCGCCGTGCGCTGGGCCCGGGACAACATTGCCAATTACGGTGGCAATCCGCAGACGCTGTTCATCATGGGTCATTCGTCCGGCGCACATGTGTCGGCCATGCTGGCGCTCAACGGCGAATACCTGAAAAAGGCCGGCATGCAGCGCTTGGAACTCAAGGGCATGATCGGTCTGGCGGGTCCCTATGACTTCCTGCCGATTACTGCGCCGGATCTGCGCGACATCTTCGGGCCACCGGAGAAATTCCAGTATTCACAGCCGATCTTCTTCGTCGACGGCAAGAACCCGCCGCTGTTGCTGGCTCACGGGCGCAATGACGACGTCATCTTTGCCGACAACACGCTGAATCTGGCGCGTGCGGTGTCGAAGGCGGGCGGGGCGGTGGAGACGGTGATGTACGACAATCTGTCGCACAGCATGATCATCGGCTCGCTGGCGTCGTACCTGCGGGGTCGTGCCGATGTGCTGGATCAGATCGAGGATTTCATCAAGCGCACGATTTCCGCGCCGCCGCGTTCGACCGAGCCTGAGATTCGCGGCACGCCGCTGGATGCGGCCAGTCCGCCCGCGGGTGGCGGTGTGGCGGGACAGCCCCTGGAGTTCGGCTCGCAGCCTCCGGCACAGGCTCTGGACGTCTCGCCGCTGCAGATCACACCGGATCCGGAGCCGCTGGGCGCCGATATCGACGGTTACGGCAGAGGCAGCGCGGCGCAGCCTTACGACGTGATGCCCACCACGCCGCCAGGCGCGACACCGTTGCAACCGATGCCGTTGCCGGGGGCGCAACAGACGCCGGGAACCTGGACGCCTGCACCGCAACCGACGCCGCAGCTGCCAGACTCCTATCTTCCGGGGGGCAACGCTGCGCCCATCGCGACGCCGACACCCCTTCCGACGCCGGTGATGACGCTGCCGTCGACGGTGCCGCCGTTGCCGCCCGGACAATGATCCGAGCATTTCGCGGGGTGCGCCCGCGGCTGGGTGCGCGCGTTTTTGTCGATCCCAGTGCCCAGCTGGTGGGCGATATCGAAGTCGGCGACGACGCTTCGATCTGGCCGCTGGTGGCCGCGCGTGGCGACGTCAATCGCATCCGCATCGGCGCGCGCAGCAATGTGCAGGACAACAGCGTGCTGCACGTGACGCACGACGGGCCCTATTCGCCGGGCGGGGTCATGCTCACAGTGGGTGAGGACGTTACCGTTGGTCACGGCGTGATCCTGCACGCCTGCACCATCGGTGACCGCTGTCTGATCGGCATGGGCGCGATCGTGATGGACGAGGTCGTGGTCGAGGATGAGTGCTATATCGCTGCCGGAAGCCTGGTGTCGCCGCGCAAGCATCTGAAAAGCGGTTGGCTGTATCGAGGTTCGCCAGCGGTGGCGGCGCGTGAGCTGAGCGTGCGCGAACGTGAGCAGCTGAGTTATTCGGCGCAACACTACGTCCGGCTCAAGGATGTCTACCTGGCGGGCTCCGATGACTGATGCGGCAACAGCGGTTTCCGGTGCAGCGGTGCGCATCGTCGAAGTCGGGCCTCGGGACGGACTGCAGAACGAGTCGCAGCAGGTCGATACCGCGATCAAGATCGAACTGATCGAGCGCCTGTCCAATTGCGGTCTGCGCACGATCGAGGCCGCCAGCTTCGTTTCGCCGAAATGGGTGCCGCAGATGGCTGACGCCGACGCGGTGCTGGCCGGCCTGAATCGGCGTGAGGACGTTCGCTATCCGGTACTGGTGCCGAATCTGCAAGGGCTGCAGCGCGCGCTGACAGCGGGCGTCAATGAGATCGCGATCTTCACGGCCGCCAGCGATGCGTTCAACCGCAAGAACATCAACGCCAGCGTCGACGAGTCGCTGCAGCGCCTGTCGCCGGTCGTCGAGGCCGCGCGCGCGGAGGGGCTGGCGGTGCGCGCCTACGTCTCGACAGTTCTCGGCTGTCCATACCAGGGTCCGGTGCCGCTGAGCGACGTCGTGCGCGTGGTCGAGGCTGTTGCGGCGATGGGCTGCTACGAGATCTCGCTGGGGGACACCATCGGTGTCGGCACGGCGCATCAGGCCCGTGCCATGCTGCTGGCCTGTTCCGGCGCGGTCGGCATGCATCGGCTCGCCGTTCATTTTCACGATACCTATGGTCAGGCGCTGGCCAATTCCCTGGCCTGTCTCGAAGCGGGAGTGCGGGTGGTCGATGCCAGTGTTGGCGGCTTGGGCGGCTGTCCGTATGCGCAGGGCGCTTCGGGCAATCTGGCGACTGAAGATCTGCTGTACCTGCTTGATGGCTTGGGCGTCGATACCGGCGTTGATCTGCAGCGGCTGGTCGACACGGCGTGCTGGATCAGTGAGGCGCTGGATCGCCCGCCCGCCAGTCGCCTCGGGCGTATCGCCGCGCAGAAGAGGAGCTGCGGATGAAAGTCGAGATTGAACCGATCTGGGCGCCATCGCCCGAACGCGTTGCCGCGTCGCTGTTGACCGCTTTTGCCGAGCCGCTGGGTTTTGCAGCGCCGAACTATGCCGGGCTGCATCACTGGTCGGTCGAGCAGCCGGAGGCCTTCTGGAGCGCGGTGTGGAACGACGGCGGGGTGGTCGCGCAGTCGCCGGCCACGACCGTGCTGGAGCATCCGCAGGCGATGCCCGGTGCGCGCTGGTTCCCCGGCAGTCGTCTGAACTTTGCCGAAAACCTGCTGCGGCATCGGGGGGCGCAGGATGCAATCGTCGCGCTGGATGAGCGCGGACGTCGCCGCGTGCTCAGTCGTGATCAATTGCGCGAGCGTGTCGCAGAGGTTGCGGCGGCGCTGAAGGTCGACGGCGTGGTCGCCGGTGACCGTGTGGCCGCCTTCATGCCCAACACCCTGGAGACCGTGGTGGGCATGCTGGCTGCGACCTCGCTGGGCGCGGTGTGGTCATCGTGTTCACCGGATTTCGGCGAGGCCGGGGTACTCGAGCGTTTTGGTCAGATCGAGCCCAAGGTCCTGTTTGCCTGCGACGGATATCTGTACGCGGGCAAGCGCATCGATACGCGCGAGCGTGTGGCGCGGATCTGCGCGGCGCTGCCGAGTCTGCGGCGGTTGGTTGTGGTGCCGTTCATGGACGACACGCCGGACCTCGGCGCGCTGCCACAGGCGGTGGCCATGCCGGATTACGGGGTCGTCGGTGCTGCATCTGAATTCGTCGCGGTGGCGTTCGATGCGCCGCTGTATGTGATGTATTCGTCCGGCACCACCGGTAAGCCCAAGTGCATCGTGCACGGTGTGGGCGGCACCTTGCTGCAGCATCTGAAGGAACACCGGCTGCAGTCCGACGTGCGCGCGGAAGATCGCCTGTTTTTCTTCACTACCTGCGGCTGGATGATGTGGAACTGGCTGGTGTCGGGACTTGCGGCCAGCGCGACGCTAGTGCTGTACGACGGCTCGCCGTTTCATGTGAACGGTGCGCACGCACCGCAGGCGCTGTGGCAGATCGCGCAGCAGGAGCGCCTGACCCAGTTCGGCACCAGTCCGAAATACCTGTCGGCGCTGGAGAAGGATGGCTATCGGCCGGTACAGCATCACGATCTGAGCGCATTGCGCTCGATCTTTTCGACCGGATCGCCGCTGGCACCCGAGCAATACGACTTCGTGCGCGACGCAATCAAGGTCGATCTGCAGCTGGCTTCGATCTCCGGCGGCACCGACATCATCTCCTGCTTCGCGCTGGGCAATCCGTGGTCGCCGGTCTATCGCGGCGAGCTGCAGGGGCCTGGCCTGGGGATGGCGGTCGAGGTATTCGATGTCAACGGGTTACCGCTGCGCGGTGCGGCGGGTGAGTTGGTGTGCACCCAGCCGTTTCCGTCAATGCCGGTGGGTTTCTGGAACGATCCTGACGGCAGTCGTTATCGCGCGGCTTACTTCGAACGCTTTGCCGGCGTCTGGCATCACGGCGACTTTGCCGAGTTGACCGCGCGTGGCGGCGTGATCATCAGCGGCCGCTCGGATGCGACGCTCAACCCGGGTGGCGTGCGTATCGGCACGGCAGAAATCTATCGCATCGTCGATGCGCAGCCGGAAGTGCTGGAGTCGGTGGTGGTTGGCTATCAGCACGACAATGACGAGCAGGTGATCCTGTTCGTGCGCCTGCGTGAAGGCGCGGTGCTCGACGAGACACTGGAGCAGCGGATCAAGCGCGCGGTGCGCAGCGAACTGACGCCGCGGCACGTTCCGGCGCGGATTCTGGTCTGTCCGGAGGTGCCGCGCACGATCAGCGGTAAAATCACCGAACTGGCCGTTCGGCATCTGCTGCATGGCCGGATGGTGCAGAACACCGAGGCGCTGGCGAATCCGCAGGCGCTGGACTATTTCCGTAGGCTTGCGCCCAGCGCCCTGCGCTGAGCATTTCAATCAATCACTCACGGCAGAACACACGACATGACGCACAAGCTCGTACTCCTGCGCCACGGCCAGAGCCAGTGGAATCTCGACAACCGCTTCACCGGCTGGGTCGACGTTGACATCACCGAGCAGGGTCGCGCCGAGGCGATCAAGGCTGGCGAACTGATGCGCGATGAAGGTCTGAAGTTCGATGTGGCGCATACCTCGGTGCTGAAGCGCGCGATTCGCACGATGTGCGCGGCGCTGGAAGTGATGGACCAGCTGTGGTTGCCGGTGACCAAGACCTGGCGTCTGAACGAGCGCCACTACGGCTCGCTGCAGGGGCTGGACAAGGCCGAGACGACCGCGCTGCATGGCGAGGATCAGGTCAAGGTCTGGCGCCGCTCCTACGATATTCCGCCGCCACCGATGCCGTCCGACGATCCGGGGCACCCGCGTTTCGACCGCCGCTACGGCGGCCTGGACGCCAAGGTGCTGCCGGCGACCGAGTCACTGGCGACGACGCTGGAGCGCGTGCTGCCGTACTGGCACGACGCCATCGCGCCGCAGCTGAAGGAAGGCCAGACTGTTCTGGTCACTGCGCACGGCAATTCGCTGCGCGCACTGTACAAGTATCTGAACGGTGTGCCCGACGGCGAGATCGTTGCGCTCAACATCCCGACCGGCATTCCGCTGCTGTTCGAGCTCGACGACGCGCTGAATGTGCAGAGCCATCGTTACCTCGGCGATCCGGAAGCCGCGCGCAAAGCAGCAGAAGCGGTGGCCAATCAGGCCAAAGCCAAGTCCTGAGTCGTCGCGCGGCGGCCGTGTCCGGACCGGATCCGGGCACGGCCTTGTCGTTTCTGGCGATCGTCCCGGTCCATCTGGGAAGTGCCTGGTGCGGCACTGACGACGGTGTGCGACACTACATACCAAACGGTACGTAATGGCTTGGCCCGCCGACGCGCGGGCTGTTGGGGATGATGATGGAAGCAGGGATCGCTGCATTTCTGGTGCGGTATCGGTTGGGGTTGATGCTGGCGGCACTGGTCGCCTTGCTGGCGATTCTGTTCGGCGCGCGCGATCTGTGGTTTGAGAGCAGCTACCGCATTTTCTTTGCGGCCGACGATCCGTATCTTGTGGCCTACGACGATGTCGAGAATGCCTATACCAAGGCCGACAATGTTGTTTTCATCGTTGCTCCGCACGACGGCAAGATCTTCAAGCGCGAGACCCTGCGCGCCTTGCGCGAACTGACCGAGGCCGGCTGGACCATTCCGCGCTCGATCCGGGTGGATTCGATCACCAATTTCCAGCATTCGGTGGCCGACGGCGATGATCTGATAGTCAACGATCTGGTGCCGGATCCGGACGCGCTCAGTGACGCGCAGATTGTCGATTTGGAGCGCATCGCGCTGGGCGAGCCGGCGCTGGTGCGCAGCCTGCTGTCAGACCGTGCGCATGTGGCTTCGGTCAACGTGCGCCTGGAAATGCCCGGCGATAGTCGCGAGACCACCGACGTCAACAAGGAGGTCATGACCGCGGCGCGCGCCATCCGTGCGAAATTCGAGCAACGCTACCCGGATCTGACGATTCATCTGTCCGGGCAGGTGGCGGTGAATCAGGCGTTCAACGAGCTGTCCGAGCACGATGCGATGACGCTGGTGCCGGCGATGTTCATTGCCGTGATCCTGCTGGTCGGGCTGTTTCTGCGCTCGGCGGCGGCGACTGTGACGACAGCGGTCGTGATCGTCTTCAGCATCCTGGCGACTGTCGGGGTGCTGGGCTGGCTCGGCATGCAGATCAACCAGATCAACGTCTCCGCTCCTGTGATCATTCTGACCCTGGCGGTATCGGACTGTGTACATCTGCTGGTCTATTACCTGAACGAGTTGCGCAATGGCAGTCAGAAGCTGGACGCGATGCGCCACACGATTGAGGTCAATGTCGTGCCGGTATTCCTGACCAGCCTGACCACGGCGATTGGATTCTTCTCGCTCAACACCAGTGATTCGCCGCCGTTCCGCGAGCTCGGTACCGTGGTGGGGATCGGTGTTTTCGGTGCGATGCTGTTTACGCTGGCGATCCTGCCGGCTCTGATGCTGATGCTGCCGGCGCGTGCGCGGCCGCAGTCCCGTTTCCAGCAGTTCAATCTGGCAGGGCTGGCCGACGTCGTATTGCGCCATCACCGCGGCTACGCGCTTGGTGCGCTGGCGGTAGCGGTGGTCCTGGTCGCATTCGCCCCGCGCAACGAGCTGAACGACGACACGGTGGAGTACTTCAATCCGGCGCTCGAGATTCGGCAGAGCATCGACTTTATCCAGGCGAACCTGACGGGTGTCGACTCGATCACCTATTCGTTGAGTGCGGGCGAGTCCGGCGGCATCAACGAGCCGGCGTACCTGAAAAAAGTTGAAGCATTCAAGCAGTGGCTGGAACAGCAGCCGGGTGCGACACACGTTTCGAGTTTTGTCGATGTCGTACGCCGCCTCAATCGCAATCTGCACGGTGACGATCCGGCGTTTGATCGGATTCCCGACGACCGCGAAACGATCGCGCAGTACGTGCTGTTGTATGAGCTGTCGCTGCCGCAGGGTCTTGATCTGAATGACTCGATCAACTTCGATAAATCGGCGACACGATTGTCGGTCAACATCGCCAATATGGCGTCGCGCGAGCTGATTGCTTTCGAACGCAACGCTGCGCAATGGCTGGAGCAGAATGCGCCTGAGTTCGAAGCGCACGGCTCCAGTGTCAGTGTAATGTTTGCGCATATCGGCCAGAACAACATCGTCAGCATGCTCAAGGGCTCTGCGCTGGCGCTGTTGATGATCGCGATCACGCTGATCGTGGCACTGCGCTCGTTCAAGTTCGGTCTGCTGTCGCTGCTGCCCAATGCGTTTCCCGCCGGAATGGCCTACGGCGTCTGGGCTTTGCTCAATGGGCAGGTCAACCTGGCTGCTGCTGCCGTGTTCTCGATTACGTTGGGCATTGTCGTGGACAACACCATCCACTTCCTCAGCAAGTACCTGTACGCACGGCGTTTGCGTGGGTTTTCACCGACTGATGCGATTCGCTATGCGTTCTCGACCGTTGGCGCCGCACTGCTGGTGACAACGGCCGCGTTGACGCTGGGCTTTCTGATCCTGGCGACCTCGAATTTCGACGTCAATGCGACCATGGGTCTGTTGACTGCCATGGTGATCGGCATTGCGCTGG
>JBFFJL010000064.1:0-12732 GCA_041555955.1 Nevskiaceae bacterium | reverse complement strand
GCGGCGCGGCGCAGCAACGGTGCAAGACTGAATGCGCCAGCCTGCGCGCCAGAAAACAGCGCCGGACTCAGCACAGACAAACCGCTGAAGGTGTGCCGCGGAGCCGCCGCATCGGCCGACTCGACAATGCGATCCTGCGCCAGCACGAAATCGCCCTGCGGATGATGTTCAGGATTCGGAACCAGCACCAGATGCGCCTGATCGTCGGTCAGCGCATGCGCCCGCTCGACCAGGCGATGCAACGGAAAGTCAGTGTAGACATCGCCGTTGACGACAAGAAACGGCGACTCACCCAGCAGCGCCAGTGCGTGATGGATGCCGCCACCGGTTTCCAGCGCCGGCCAGCCTTCCTCGGAATAGGCGATCGCGACGCCGTAATCCTGACCATCGCCCAGCGCGCCGCGGACCTGCGCGCCAAGCCAACCCAGATTGATGACCACCTCGCGCACACCCGCTGCGGCAAGGCGCTGCACATGGCGCTCAATCAGACTTTGCCCGCCGACCTGCAGCAATGGCTTGGGCGTGTGGTCGGTCAGCGGACGCATGCGCTCACCGCGACCCGCCGCGAGCACGAAAGCCTTCGGCATCATGAGCTCGCGCGCATGTCGAGCTCGTCGAACAGCTGTAGCAGTGGCGCCAACTCCGGATATCCGGCCGCGACCGAACGCACATAGGTGATGAAGCGCGGAACGTCTGACAAGTAGTTTGGCTTGCCGTCGCGGTAGTTGATACGCGCAAAGATTCCGATCACTTTCAGATGCCGTTGCAGACCCATCCAGTCCGCAGCGCGGCGGAACTCCGCATAGTCGGCATCAACCGGCAGTCCGCGCGCGCGCGCGCGTTCCCAGTAGTGCCGCATCCACGCGTCCACTTGCTCGGCCGACCATGACCAGAATGCGTCGCGCATCAGCGAAACGACGTCGTAACTGATCGGCCCTTCGACCGCGTCCTGAAAATCGAGAATGCCTGGACCTGACGGCGAAACCATCAGATTGCGCGGCATGTAATCGCGGTGCACGAACACCTTCGCCTGCGCCAGCGCAGAATCGATCAGCCGCAGCTGGACTCCGCGCAACACCGATTTCTGCGCCGGACTGAGTTGCCGCTGCAGATGCCGGGCGACGTACCAGTCCTCAAACAGGTCCAGCTCGCGCTGCAGCAGCGCGGCGTCGTAGGGCGGCAGCACTCCGGAACGGCTGGACAGCTGCCATACCAGCAGCGCATCGATCGCGGCGTGCATCATCGCCTCGGCCGTTTCCGGCGTCGCGTCCCCGCCCTTGATCGCATCCAGAAAGGTGTGGCGACCCAGATCGCTCAGCAGCAGATAGCCGCGCGCCGCATCCTGCGCCAGCACCCGTGGGGCGTTGAGTCCGGCCTGATGCATCAGCTCGGCAACCTGCACGAAGGGTTTGGTGTCTTCCTGCTGCGGCGGAGCGTCCATCAGGATCCAGCTGGATGCCCCGTCGCTCAACCGGAAATAGCGCCGAAAGCTGGCATCGGCAGACGCCGGACGGAACGCAAGCTCGGCATCACCGCCGATTTTCGCCAGTGCCCAGTCGCGGCCCTCGACCGCACGAGCGTCCATCGCAGGGATAACATCAGTCTGAGTCGGTTTCATGCAATGCATCGGGTCAGTGGTGACAGCGGCGGCAGCTTAGTGCTTCAGCGCGCCTCGCGCACGCGCCGAACCACGGAAGATTGCGTCCAGGCGCAGCCAGCACCGATACTTACCGGCTACCGCCATCGTCCCCCGCCCGATAGCCGTGCGCAGGTCCTTGCCGTTTGCACTCAGCTTCTATCTGCTCGCCGCGCCCAGTGCGCATGGCGACACGGGCGTGTGCACGCAGCTGACCGACTCCCTGCCCACACTGGAGTTCAGCTCCGACCCACAACTCGAGTTGACCGCGGATTCCGTGGACGCCTCCGCCGACGGCCTGTCGCGCCTGCTTGGCTCGGTTCGCCTGCGCCAGGGTGACAAGGAGCTGACCGCCGATCAGCTCGATTTCGACGAAACCGAACGCGTGGTTCAGATTAACGCAGAATCACTGTTCCGCAACCGCGAGCTGACCATCCGCTCCAGCAGCGCCGAACTCGACCTGGACGACGAAACCGGGCTGTTCAATAACACTGAGTTTGTTCTCCCGCAACGCGCCGCCCGCGGCGACTCCAACGCAATTCTCCTGTCGCGTGCCGGCACCGCTGACCTGGATGGTGTGCGCTACACCACCTGTGCCCCGGACTCCAATGCCTGGTACCTGGAAGCCGGCAGCATTCATCTCGATCATGAAGAAGGCCTGGGGACGGCACGCAATGCGCGCTTGCGTCTGATGGGCGTCCCGATCTTCTATGCGCCATGGTTCCAGTTTCCGATTGACGATCGCCGTCGTACCGGGCTGCTGTTCCCGACCATCGGCCGCTCCGACCGGACCGGGTGGGATTTTCGCCAGCCGGTGTACCTGAACCTGGCGCCCAACTACGACGCCACACTGACGCCGCGTTTCATGAGTGACCGCGGCCTGCAGATCAACGGCGAAGGTCGCTACCTGATGCCGCGCGCCGAGGGTTCGATGGGCTACGAGTACCTGGAGAATGACAATCAGAACGGCGAAACCCGCGCGTATGGCTATTTCAACCACCTCGGTCTGATCAGCCGCCGGCTCGGCGCCGATATCCGTTTTGCCGAAGCCAGCGATCGAAGCTACTTCGAGGATTTCGGCGGCAATATCGATCTCAGCGCTATCACGCATCTGGAACGTAGCGCACGGTTCACCTACGCCGCACCCGCAGCTTATACGGTGCAGATGCTGTTGCAGGACTATCAGACCATCTCCAGCAATCTGGCCACGACCGACGATCCCTATCAACGCCTGCCGCAAGTACGGTTCGACGCAATCACGCGCAACGCCGTGTGGGACACGCGGGCCGGAATCGAGGGGGAATACGTCAACTTTGCGCGTGACAGTTCGACCGAAGGTCAACGCGTCGACCTGCATCCGTACTTGCGCATGGAAAAGGACTGGCTGGCGTGGTTCATCAAGAGCCAGGTCGACTTCCGCTACACCGCCTATGAATTGGCCGGGGAGTCTGCGTTGCAGTCGCAGAACCCTGACCGCGCGCTGTACAGCTACAGTGCCGAATACGGCCTGCGCTTCGAGCGCATCACCAGTGGGGGCGCGGTACAGACGATGGAACCGCACGTGTTCTATCTGTACACGCCGTACGAGAATCAGGATGACCTGCCGATCTTCGACAGTGGCGAGCCTGACTTTGACTACACACAGCTATTTGCGCGCAATCGTTATTCTGGTGCTGACCGTATCTCGGACGCCAATCACATGGCCATTGCCGTCACCGGCCGGCACCTGGACTCAAAAACCGGGGCCGAACTCGTCAGCGGCAGCATCGGGCAGCTGTTCCGGTTCACGGCGCCTCGCGTACAGCTGCCGGACGACAGCAGCCCACAGCAAGGCGCGACCGATTTCATCGGCAGCCTGGACTACCATCTGTCCGAAACGCTCAGCGTGGGCCTGGACACACAATGGTCGCCGGAAAACGCTGAATTCAGCCGCAGCAGCGTCGCCCTGCGCTATCACTCCGACCTGCGCACGCTGCAGCTGGCCTATCGCTACCGCGCAGGCCTGCTCGAGCAGGCCGATGTCCTGCTGGCCACGCCACTGTACAACGGCGTCAGCGTGCTCGGCCGCTGGCGCTACTCGCTGTCGGATCGCCAATCGCTGGATACTGTCGCCGGACTCCAGTACGAAACCTGCTGCTGGGGCGTGCAGGCGGCTTACCGACGCTATGTCAGCAACACTGCCGGCGACTTCAATTCAGGTATCTATTTGCAGCTGGAACTGAAGGGGCTGGCCCGCGTCGGCACCGGTTTTCAGAACCTTCTGCCACACAGCGCGGTCGAATGAACCGCAAGCGCCCCCCCCTGCTGGCGCCCCCACTCCCGACAACCTCGTCCGATAGGCGATAATGCCGGCTTCAATGCATTTTTGAGACTCGCGCCCCTATGAAGCTGCTGTCCTTCCGCCCCCTGCTCGCCGCTGCCCTGGCCGTGCTCGCACTCAGCTTCAGCGCCATTGCGGGTGCAGCCTCCAAGCCGCTGGACCGCATCATCGTTGTCGTCAACGACGGCGTCATCCTGCAAAGCGAGCTGGATCGTGCGCTCGGCGACGCACGACTGCAGATTCGCAATCGCGGTATCGCCGCGCCGCCGGAGGATGCGCTACGCGCCCAGGTTCTTGAACGCCTGATCCTGAACACCGTGCAGACCCAGCGCGCGATGCAGGCCGGCATTCGTGTTGACGACCGCGAACTGAATGAGGTGATGACCAACCTCGCCAAGCAGAACGGCATGAACCTGTCCGAATTTGCCGATGCGATTCGCGGGGACGGCCTGGACTACCTCGCGGTCCGTGAACAGATTCGCGACGAGGTCATGATCCAGCGCCTGCGCACGCGCGAAGTCGAAAGTCGCGTGACGGTCACAGACCAGGACGTCGACAGCCTGTTGAGCACACAGGGCGCCAACGCGGACATCGAATATCATCTGTCACATATTCTCGTCTCCCTGCCCGATGGCGCCAGTGCCGAAGCCCGGGAACAGGCGCGCAAGAAAGTCGACACGCTGCTGCAACGACTGAAGTCTGGTGAGGACTTTGCTGAAGTGGCCATTTCGCACTCTGACGGTCAGCAGGCCCTGCAGGGTGGTGACCTCGGATGGCGGCGCAGCGCCGATCTGCCGCAACTGTTCTCGCAGACTGCGGCCAAGCTCACGGCAGGCCAGCTCAGCGAGGTTCTGGAAACCTCTGGCGGCTACCACCTCATCAAACTCGACGAGGTGCGTGGCGGCGAAGAACGCAAGACCGTGAGCGAAACGCACGCCCGGCATATTCTGGTCACCACCAATGCCGTGCGGACCGACGAGCAGGCGCGCGTGCTCGCACGCGAGATCTATGACCGCCTCGTTGGCGGCGACGACTTCTCCGCATTGGCCAAGCAGTATTCCGACGATCCGGGCTCGAAGAACAGTGGCGGCGACCTGGGGTTTCAGCCGCCGGGCATATTCGCCCCGGAATTCCAGGTTCGCATCGATCAGCTGAAGCCGGGCGAGCTGTCGCCTCCGTTTCGCACGCAGTTCGGCTGGCACGTTGCCGGGGTCCTCGACCGCCGTACCCGTGACACCACCGACGAAACCCGCCGCGCACGCGCTCGCGCCGCAATCGGAAATCGCAAAGCGGCAGAGGAATACGACATCTGGCTGCGCCGCCTGCGCAACGAAGCCTATGTCGAATACCGACTGCCGGGCGATGCCACTGCGGCTGAAGCGTCCAAGGACGGCTGAGCGGAGCGTCCTGTGAACGCGACGCCTCGGGCTATCGCGATGATCCGGTCTCGAATTGTCGCATCCCGCAGCCGGCGCCCACTCGATGCAGCCTGAGTCCAGCCGCACTGCGCGCGTTCTGATCACGCCTGGAGAACCCGCGGGAGTCGGCCCCGACCTGGTCTGCACGCTGGCGATGCGGGATTGGCCGACGCAGCTGATTGCGGTCGCTGACCCCGCGCTGCTGCAGGAGCGCGCGCGCCGGCTCGGCCTTGCGCTGGACGTCGTTGCTGTCGACGACGCACTGAACCGCCAGCCCCATCGCGCAGGCCAGCTGCCGGTGCTACCGGTTTCGCTAGCCGCTCCGGCGACGCCGGGGCTGCTGGATGCGCGCAACGCCGATTACGTGCTGGAAACGCTGCGCCAGGCCTGCGATCGCTGTCTCGACCACCGCGCCGATGCCATGGTCACTGGCCCGGTGCAGAAGAGCGTCATCAACGATGCCGGCGTCGCTCCATTCGGCCATTTTTCCGGTCACACAGAGTTCCTGGCGCAACGCTGCGGCGACGCACGGCCCGTGATGATGCTGGTCGCCGGAAACCTGCGGGTCGCCCTGGCAACCACGCATCTGCCGCTGCGCGCGGTGGCAGATGCAATCAACGCCGAAACGATCGACTACTGTCTGCGCACGCTGGATCAATCACTGCGCAGCCGCTTCGGCATCGAGCGGCCACGCATTCTGGTCTGCGGACTCAATCCACATGCCGGCGAAGGCGGACACCTGGGCCATGAGGAGATCGACATCATCATCCCGGCACTTGAACGCCTGCGTCGTGAGGGTCTGCAACTCGATGGCCCGCTCCCGGCGGACACCCTGTTCGTGCCCGCACGCCTGCAGCGGGCCGATGCCGTGCTGGCGATGTATCACGACCAGGGTCTGCCAGTCCTCAAACATGCTGGATTTGGGTCCGCCGTCAACGTCACTCTGGGGCTGCCCATCATTCGCACCTCGGTCGACCACGGCACGGCGCTGGACCTGGCCGGCAGTGGCCGCGCCGACAGCGGCAGTCTGTGCGCTGCAGTGGAACTGGCGATGCAGCTGACGATCACGTGCAACGAAGGGATCGGCCTATGAATAGTTCCCACGTTGAGGGCCACTTTGCCAAGAAGCGCTTTGGCCAGAATTTTCTGCACGATCCCAATGTAATTGATCGCATCATTCGCGCGATCGCACCGAAACCGGAGCAGACGCTGGTCGAAATCGGCCCGGGCATGGGCGCACTGACCGTACCGCTGCTGGCGCGCTGCGGGCAGCTGGACGTCGTCGAGATTGATCGCGACGTCATCCCTCTTCTACGAGAGGTTTGCGGCGACCATCCGGGTCTGCGCATTACTCAGGCCGATGCACTCAAGCTCGACTATCGCCGCTTCGTTGTTGACGGCGCGCCGCTGCGGCTGGTCGGCAATTTGCCCTACAACATATCGACCCCGCTGCTGTTTCACCTGCTGAACCAGGCCGATGTGATCCGCGACATGCACTTCATGCTGCAGAAGGAAGTGGTCGATCGCATGTGCGCAACGCCGGACGATGACGCCTACGGCCGTCTCAGCGTCGCACTGGCAGCGCGCTGTGACGTTGCGCACCTGATTGATGTCGGCCCCGGTGCGTTCAAGCCGGCGCCCAAGGTCCAGTCCGCAGTGGTCCGGCTGACACCGCGTCCGCCTGCGTTCGAGGTGCGCAACTGGCCGCTCTTCGATCGCGTTGTCGCCCAGGCCTTTTCTCAGCGGCGCAAGACCCTGTCCAACTCGCTCAAGGGCACCGCGACACCGGAGGACTTCGCGGCCGCAGGCATTGATCCGAAGCTGCGCGCCGAAAAGCTACACGCCGCAGACTTTGCGCGTCTGGCCAACCACCTCAGCCGTTGACGTCGGCGCTGCGCCATGGATACTGCAGCTGAATCCACGCCGCGGAGCCCCTCGATGTCAGCCTACCAACACCTGCTTGCGGCGATTTCCCTGGACGAACTGGGTGAACGCGTGCTGCTGCGCGCCGGTGATCTGGCGCGGCAGTTTGGCGCGCGCCTGTCCGTGATCCACATCGTCGAATACATTCCACTGGAAACCGGCGAAGCCTTGATGGCGGCGCCTCCCGATCTGGCGACGCAATTGCAGTCACAGGCCCAGGCGCGAATGCTGGATCTGTGCGAGCGCTGCAATCTCGCCGTCGATCAACAGCGCGTGGTCAGTGGCGGTGTTGCCGCTGAGGTCCATCGCGCCGCGGCGGATCTGCAGATTGACCTAATTATCGTCGGCCATCATCCGCGCCACGGTCTGGCGGCACTGTTCAGTCACACCGAGGAAGACATCGTCCAGCGTGCACGCTGCGACGTCCTTGCAGTTCATTTGGCCTGAATGAACCTGTACCCGAGCGTAACGACGCCAGAGCAGACAGATAAGACACTCCGTCCATTCAGGTTTGCCGGATTCAGCCAAGATCACGCGTTTCGAGCCAGGCCTCAAGTGCCGTAGCGTCGCGCACACCAGCCACCGAGGGTCCCGAACAGGCGTCGATCCCTGCCTCAAAAGCCTGTCTCTTAGCCGTTTCATTCGCGACGCCGTAGGTGATCCAGCGCACCGGGCCGGTCGATCCAGCGCGACGGCCGGACAGCGTCTCGAATACCGCGGGGTCGGCCGCATTGACCAGGGCAAACGTCAGCGGAATCTGCCCGCTCGCCTCGGGGACCGCATTGAAGTCTCTCAGCGCGAAGCGGATGCCCCGCGCGATCAAGGTACTCGGATCAGCCGGCGCGGTTTGCGCGTCGGCCAGACCATCCGGACTGAGCGCCAGAATCAGGCGCTCCCCTGAAATGCCGTAGCGCTGCAACAGATCCAGCACATGGCGGCTGAACTCGGGATCACGCAGCTGCCAGCCTGAAACCGCGACCACACACGGTATCGACAGTGGACGCATATTCGGAGCATTCAGCACTTCGCAGACTTGACAGATCTGCCACAGCTCCAGATCAGCCACCAAGCCCGCGCGTCCCGCAGCTTGCAGCACTTCATCGTGTCCGACGTCGCCATAGCGCGGGTGATTCCAGTGCAATCCAGAGAGCATCGCCAGGGCTTGACCTTCGGCAGTCAAGGCCGGAGACAGCATCAAATCGAACTGATTGAGCGCAACGGCTATATGAATCTCGCGTTCAAGTTCGAGACGGCGCCGGCGCAGTGGATCGATCTCGCTGCTGAACATGCGGTAGCAACCGCGGCCAGCCTGCTTGGCGTCGTACATTGCACTGTCGGCGTGTCGCAGCAGGCCCTCGATGTCGCTGTCGTCGTGCGGATACAAGGTGATGCCGATGCTGGCGCGCGTCGTCAGTGACAGACCCGGCAAGTCCAGTGGTTGTTCGAACCGGGCGAGCAGCTTCTGCGCCAGGAAGCGTGCGTCGTCGGCCGACCTCAGGCCGGGGGCGATGATGACGAACTCATCGCCGGCCAGGCGCGCAACGGTATCGGTTGGGCGCACGGTCGATTGCATGCGTTCGGCTGCGGTCTTCAAAACCTGATCGCCCATCTCGTGCCCATGCTCATCGTTGATCGCCTTGAAACGATCAAGATCGAGAAAGAATACGCCGAGCACACGTGGATCGCGCTGCGCAGCGAGCATGGCTTGTTGCAGACGGTCATACAAGGTGATGCGATTGGGCAACCCGGTCAAAGCATCGTAGTGCGCCAGCTGGTTGAGTCGCTCCTCCGCAGCCAGACGATCGCTGATATCCACAGCGATGGCCATAAAAACCGGCGGCTCCTCTTCACGCGAGAAATTGAGGCGCACCTCGACCGGATAACTCTCGCCATTGGCACGCTTGTGCCTGCAACGATAGATCAGATGGTCCTGGTCACCGCGTCGTAAGCGCACGATGTAGCTATTGAAGACTTCTTCGGTGAGATCATCGCTGATATCCAGCGGTGTCATGCGTGCTAACGCCTCGGCCGGATAGTCGAGGTTGCTGCGTGCGCCGCGGTTAACCTCCAGGAAACGCAAGGTCTGCGCGTCAAAGATGTAGACCTCCTCGACCGCACTGTCGAGCAAACGACCCAGCCGTGTCGCCAGATTCTCGCCGCGCAAGCGTTCACTGATGTCACGCACGATGACCACCAGCCCGTCTGCCTCATCGACGCGCATGGACTGCACCCACAGTTCCGCGGGAAATGTCGTCGCGTCCCGACGCCAGCCCACCACCTTGGGCAGCTTGCCGCTGCTTCGCCCGACCACATAGTCGGAAATGCGCACACCGGGCACGTTGAGGAACGGCACGGGCATCAGCTTGGTCACGGTAAATCCAACCAGTTGATCACGGGGATAACCGAACATGCGCTCGGCGCGCGCATTGGCAGAGCGTACGACTCCCGCAGTATCCGTGGTGAGCAGGCCTTCTTCGAGATGGTCCACCACCGCCTGTGACAGGCGTGCCTCACGCCGTAGGTCGTCAAGCATGCGTAGTTTGACGCTGGCATCACGCATCGCGATGGCCCAGCCATCGGTCTGCCCCCGAGTGCCGCGCAGCATACTCACGGTCAGATCGACCGGGCGCGTTTCACCATTGCGCCCGCGCAACTTCACCAACGCGGAAAAGTTGCGCCCCTGCTTCATCGCCTCGTCCACTGGGCTACTGCGGACAGGACCGTCCTCTTCGGCCACGTGCAGGATCGACGACAGCAGGCGCCCCGCCGCATCAGCGGCCGGCCATCCGGTCAGTCGCTCAGCAACACCGTTGCAATAGCGCACCTGCGTCTCGCGGTCGGCCACGATAAGACCGTAGTCCAGCGTCTCCATTAGCGCGCCGCCGCGTCCGCCGTGCTGATCCAGCTCGAAACCGCGGCCTTCCTCTTCCTCTCTGCGTTGCGGATTTGCACGTCCAGCCCACTGCGGCTGTCGCTTGCGCAGGCGCCGCCAACCCATCAGCGCCATCGCGCCAAGCACGACCATGACACCTGCAGACATCCAGCCTGCCATCCGCAGCGCCGCAACCGCCTCGACCCGAACGCCCTGCACTGCGCCGGGCGCAATGCTGTACTCGACACTACCCAGCAGTCGATTCTCTGATGAAACAATGCGGCGGCTACCGCCGCTGCCAACGAATTGATATAGCCGATCGCGCACCTGCCGTGCCAGTGCCTGCGGAAGCCACGACAACTGCCAGGACTCGAAGACACCGGCACGAGTCAGCACGACACCCTCGGCATCACGCACCGCCAAAAACCGCAGCCCAAGGTCACCACGTTGCAACAGGGCATCCAGCAGCGGACGCAAACTGCGCGCGCCCGAATCCTGCGCCAGCGCATCGGCCAGTCCGTGTTCGGCCGCCGCGGATACGTACAGGTGGTCCAAATTCAGCTGCAGCGTGCGCGCCTGCCAGAGACACAGCAGCGCCTGAACCGCCAGCAGCAAGGCACAGATGCCCGCTAATCCGGTGCCCCAGAAGCGTAAATCCGCTTGACGGCCCTGAAGCCGCATCCCGCCCCCTGTCGTCTTCAGTGCGTAAACAAGTATGGCTCGGTCACGTTGACGCCAAAGACCCAGACGTCTGCATTGCCTACGGCAAGACCGGCGCCGCTCAGGATATCGCGCGACAAAGCATCGGCCACCGGCAGCATCAGTTCTGCCAGCCGACTGCGTAACGCCGTCTCAAGCACGCTCCTGGCTGACGCCAGCGCGGCATTCAAAGTCGGATCGACCAAGCCTGACAGCAGTGGCAGGGCATTGTTGCCCAACGGCGTAATCTCGACGTTCAGATCGACGGCACCCGGCAACTGGCTGACCGCATCCGCCAATTCCAGCGACCCGCCGACCGTCTGCGGATCCTCGAATGGCGACTGAAAAATCAGCCGATCCTCACCGCTGTTGACGGCGTGAAATGCCAGCGCAGTGATGCGCACATGAACCGGCAGCGGAATCCCGAGCAAACCCGCTTCGAAATCAGCGTCGACCAGCGCCGCAGGCCGAATCTGCGGTTCCGGAGCGTTGATGTCGTCGAACTCGCCAACACCGAGGCGGCTCAGGCTGGTACGCGCGAGGATGGCAACACGGTCGTTCGCGACGCCTTCGCGCGCGCATTCGATGTCAGTGACTTCTGCAGTCCCGTGCGCGAGCTCAAACCACAGCGGCAGTCGTATTGTGACCCCCAACGGGGCAAGATCCACGTCCAAACGGGTCTGAACCAGCCCCTGCGCATTGGAAACAAATTCCGGCGCTGCATTTTCACCCGGAAGCGCCGGAGCGATCGCCGGACCTTGCTGCGCTGCCTCGATAATGCGGATCAGGATGTCACTGTCACCCAATGGCGGCGGCAACGTATACGCAAATTCCACCGCGGATGATTGCGTCGCCACCTGAGCCGTTGCCAACGTTAGTTCACCAACGTCGATCAGCGACGAGCCCACCGCCGCGGCCACATCCTGCTCAACCGAAACCAGCTCCGCCGGCACGACCGTGGCACTGGTGGTCGCGATATCGGCAATTTGCTGCGCAACCGCGCTGGCCGCACTTTGCCCGGTATCAGACAACGCATCGGCTGTCGCATGCAATAGACCAGGCACACTCACGCGATCGAAAAGGACATTGTCTGGATCCGCATCGCCTAGCTGGTTGATCAGCGCGTCCAGCGGCAGCTTCGCGTCAAGCAGACTGGCATACCCGACGGCATCCAGTTGCAGCGTGCCACCCAGCGCCGCGCTGAGAAATTTGTTCAGGAATACCGGGTCGACCTGCGCCAGGCGTGTGCCGATTTTTACGCTGGCGCGCGGCCGAGAGCGCGCGGCTGCACGCGCGCGCAACGTCCCGCCACTGGCCCGGGCAAATGGAAGCAGGGCTCGCGGCACCGGACGCGATAGCTCGACCCGAACCGAGTCATTGATCTTGCCTGATTCGGTCACGATAAAACGGCGCACGCCGTCGGGCGCATCGTACTGTCGACCCAACAACACCGAGTCGACCGTGACTGCACCTCTGCCGGCTCCGTTGCGAGCGATACTGCCAGATACTTCACTGAACGCCGCACTCTGCGGATTGTCGGGGACGCCCATGCATCCACCGGCAATCCGAGCAGCATCCAGCGCGGACAGATTGGCCATGCGCTGCAAATCGCGTTGCGCCGAATACAGGCGCCCGATATCGATCACCAGCGCCACCGCAATCAGAGATGCGCCCGCCGCGATCGCAGCAAAAATTGCCGCTGCGCCACGTTGCCGCGCGCGCCAGCGACGCATGCTCAGGAGCCGCTGTCAGACACGAACTGCTCGCGATCAAACTTCTTGGGCAGCTCCTGTTCGAAACTCTTGAGATAGCGCTGGTAGACTTTGTCCGCTACCTCTCCAGGCATCGGCCGCACCGCTCCCAG
>JBFFJL010000063.1:0-12882 GCA_041555955.1 Nevskiaceae bacterium | reverse complement strand
TTGCCGGACGCCAAGAGCCTGCTGTTCAAGCGGCTGACGGATGCCGAGCGTCTGGTCTACGAGCAGGCCTACCGCGAACGACTGGATTACATCAGGGGGCGATTCATGGAGCCGCGCGTCCGGATCGCGCTGCAGTGTACGCAGCAGGCCTACAGCGAGAGCAAGGATCGAATGAACTCGGCGGTGCGGCGCATGCAGGTGGACCGCCCACTCATCGAATGATCTGAACCCGGCAAACCTTTTGACGTTTCACGGAGAGAAAACATGAACTGCCCCCTTTGTCGCCGTGCCCTGCTGATGATCGCGATGTTGATGTCCGCGCTTGGCGCAGGAATGAGCACGGCAAGTGCGGCCCCCGTCACCGACGAAAAGCTGATGCAGTATCTACTGGGAAGCTGGAATGAGCCGAATGTAGGGCGATGGGAGTTCACCGCCGAATTACTAAGCGCAGAATTTCCACTTATACGCAAATGCTATTTAACAATTGCAGATGGGACGAGGCACGAGACGAAGTGCCAATATGTAAACAATTTGCTCCGTCGTATGTTGCCAATGGGAAGGAAAAATTATCGTTCTGGTGGCGAAATACGGATCATCGATGAGAATCACTTCACCGAAGGATCCAGAAAAGAAAAATGGACTCGCGTGGGCTCAAGCTCAAGCAGCGCGAAGCAAGCCGCGAGCCAGGCGCGGGCCGACCATGCGAGGAGTCCGCAGGGTGCCTGGGAAGCCGCACAGGCCAAGCTCAAAGCCGCAGGCAAACCGCTCACCCTCGACAACATGGCGCCCTTGTTGCCAGCCGCCATCCTCACCAGAGTGCAGCAGGAAGTGGACGTGGTGTCGCGTGATCACAAAGAGGTTCACTATCTCAAGCTGACATACGACGGCGAATGCAAGAAGCAGGAATACCTCAAGGAGCGAATGGCCTGGCCCACCTGGGATGGCGGTAGTGGTCACAGCTCTCTCGAGCAGCAGCCCCGCGAGGTGTACCCCGTTCGGGACATCGAGACTCTGATCGGCGCCCGTTGCTTCGTTAAAAAAGGGGCTGCCCAGAACGGGTTTGAGACCTGCATGAATCGATATGTCGACGAACCATCCAGGCAGGCCAACAAGCGGTTCTGCAGCTGTACTGCGGATAAATACGCCACGGCCCTTGAGCGCGCCCACCAACGCGCCATCGCGAGCGGCGCCGGTGGCGTCGTCGACAATGAATACTCGGGCTACATGAGCGATGCCTACGTGGCTTGCCATCCCTATCGCAAGAGCTGAGCTCTATCGCGTTGATCCATGCGGCAGTTGAGACGGAGAAGCGCATGTTTTCCAAGACAATGTCGGGCGCCAGCACGAGGGTTCTCGTCGCGGTTCTGTTCGGCATCCTGATTCAGGTCTTTGCCGATAGTCCCGCTCAGGCATCCGAACTGGAGGCCTATCTGGTGGGGGACTGGGAAGTCACGGATGTTGGCCGGGAAAGATCGGGTGTCGAAAGGGTAAGACCCCTGGATGAAGGCATCTGGTCGTTTACGAAGACGCCCCGCAAGACTCCCTACCAGTACAGAGAGCCCCGCTACATCCTGAGAATAAAGACCCTGAACGGTTCCGCCGAAGGTCATTGGTATATCCAGAATCCCGGCACGGACCTCGAGATGCTGAAGTTCTATCAGCCGTTGTTGCTGGATAGTGAAGCGTGGCCGATCGACACGGTTCAGAGAACTGACGAGGACAACTTCTCGACCGGGATGAACAAGGCACGGGCACGGCGTCATTTTCATCGGCTTCAACCCCGGGAATGAATGCTGAGGGCGGCGTAGCAGTCGAGAGGATTGGTAACGATATCGCCGGCACAGAACACCACGATGATCGACTCGTTGAGCAGGAGAGGCCAAAGATGAATTCCAGGCGAACGATAGGCGTCCTCTTTTCGCTGCTGGTGCTTTCGGCGTGGATCCCACCGGTATCAGCGGCCACCGCCCCCTGGCCAGACGCCTACAAGACAAGAACCATCGAACTGGCGCCGCCTCTCAAGCCGCTCACGCTGGTGACGTTCGAGGGCAAACCCCTGATCGGCGCGCAACTGCGAACCCTGCCGGACCCTCAAGGATGGACCGGGGGCGGCGACTACTATGCCGACATGGCGGAAGCCTACGTGACCCTGCTCGCGGTCATTGCCCGCCAGCGCAAGGAGCCTGCGTACCTCAAGCCGGTGCTGGGTGCACCCGACGCGGAACGCCGGTTCCGCGACTTTGCGATGCAGTTTCTCACTCTTGAGGAGCAGGCGCGCTTCCTGGCCTGTCCCGGCGGACGGATGCCGAACTCCACCATGGGCTGCAAGCTACCTGTCGACGGGACCCTGAAGCTATGGAAGGGAAGTGACGAGTTCGAACGGGAAGACAGCTACGTCGCCTTCGTGCGCGCATTCGAGACGGCCGTGCTCGGCAGCGTGAAGAGGCTTCCAACCGACATGTGGCACTTGTTTCCAGTCCGCCTGTCGAATTTCGACGCCAATCAGCAGGTGTTCAAACTCGATCGGCCCGACAAGGTCTATCCGACGCTGCCCAAGAACGCCTACACGACGACCCTGATCGGCATCACGCCGTCCGCTTCGCCCGTCGCCAACTATCCCAGGCAGATCGCCGCGCCGCGCGACAAGGCACGTCAGCTCATCGAGGCTGTTCCGGACAGGAAAGCCGCGATGCTGGTTGAGCTGCACTTTGCGCTGGACGCGCAAACACCGGAAGCGAGTCATGAGGACCAGAGGCTACGCACCGGCGCGGCCAGACTTTACGCATCTGCCACGCTGGGGCGGCTGTTGCATCGGTTTCCAACGCAATAGCGATAGATTGAACGGCGCTGTGGCCGTGATCAGTGGAGGCAAACCCATGTTTCAAATCGGATCGAGTCTTTACCAGAGGGTTCTGGCTGCTGGCCTTGCGCTGACGGTATGCACGGTGAACGGGTACGCAAACCCCTTCGAGCCGCCATCAATCGGCGAAGTCATGGGCGAGCGACTCAGCGAGGCGATCGAGTCCACCAGGGTGTACTCGGCGGAGAAGCAGTCCCTCGGCTTCAAGATCCAGGCGGCACGTGCTCGCTTCTTCAAGCTCTACCCCGACAAGGAGGGCTTCGAGCAGGCCGAGGCGGAGTTCGCCGAGTTGCTGTTCATCAAGGATGTCCACTATCTGTCGCTTTATCTGAT
Organism: Nevskiaceae bacterium; assembly: GCA_041555955.1. Classification (GTDB taxonomy): domain Bacteria; phylum Pseudomonadota; class Gammaproteobacteria; order Nevskiales; family Nevskiaceae; genus Solimonas. The sequence goes on along the minus strand of JBFFJL010000063.1, from coordinate 9,689 downwards.
CGAGGGACCGTCGATCGATGCGGTCAAGCGTGCCCAGGCGATGAGCATGATGACCGGTGGCGAGGTGGATGATGGGATCCACGACGGCACATGGCGTGCGTTCGCCAACTGGGTCGACGCGGTCCGCAAGCCTCTCGGTGGGGAGAGCGCCGGGCAGAAGATCATCGTCTGGAGCGAGAAGAAGCTGATGGACGCCATCAGGGCCAGTGCGCCGGTCTATGAGCGATACAAGGCGCGACGCGACGCCGTCGAGTTTGCAAACGCCGGCATCGAGTTGCCGGACACGAACCCGGACATGTCGGCGAAGACCATTGCCGGCTACGCCGTCCGCTGGGAGAAACAGTGCAACGCGGAAGAGGGCGGCAAGCAGGCCGGAGCGGCGCACCGCAAGTTCTGCCAATGCATGGCCAAGGGGTTGGAGCGGCTCGCGACCGAGATTCCACTCTCGAAGGAAACCCGCGAAGCGCTGGCCCAGTCCTTTTTGAACAATCTGAGTCGGGTTGAGAACGAGACTGGGATGGCAACGGCCTACACCGGAAAGTGTTTCAGATGACTGGTGCCCGCTCTGTGGTCTGAATATCACAAAGGTGCCGCGCTGACTGGACAGCGCCGTGTGCACGAAGTGGCGCCAAGAGAGTGCCAGCCAAACTACGTATCACGAGTCCCAAGCAGGGAGAACATTCATGGCCATGAAAATCTGTCATTCCTGCGGCGGCCGGGGTCGATACCGGAAATCGTCGCGCGATGCGTTCGGCAACTATTACAGCAAGGATGTGTATTGCGGCTACTGCCATGGAACCGGCCAGGTCGATGACCGTTCTTCAGCACCGATCGGCACATCGGCAGGAGACGGTCGTGGGGGCGGAGATCGTTCTCACCCGGCGTTGCCGTTTGAAGACCGCGTCGCGCAGCTGCCGGGTATCGCGGCTTTTGGCTTCACGTTCTGGTACGGACTGACGCGTTTCGAGCTCGGCGACTATTGGTGGGTGCTGGGAACGGCGTGCGCAGCAGGGGGTTGGGCCACGACATGGGTCCTTTCCGGCCCATTGCGCTGGCTGCTGTCCTTCACTCGATTGATGCTGAAGCTTGCGTTCTGGGGTGCTGGCATTGCGATTCTGGTATATCTGTTTGCACCGCGAATGTTCGGTTAGAACACCAAAGATGTGCTTGGCGAAGGAAGACTTTGGCCACGACTGTCGATGCGCCTGATGAGCGGTGAGGAGTGCTACTCGGAGGCATCGGGCACAATGCTGCTGCTTGCATGGTGCGACCGGCGATGCACGGCACGCCTCGCTGTGCGCAGTCGACTGCAACATCCGCTGGCAGATGTGAACGATCGCACGCAAGTGCATCACGATCCTTTTTGCGCGCTGGATCAGTGGGTGTGAAGGGCGGTTTGCCGTAGCGCAGCGTTGAGGCGGGACGGGAGTGTGCTCCTGCTGCCTCATTCGCAGTCCGCTCGCTTGTCACAAAGCGAAGAGGGCAAAGCGATATGCTGATCAACTTTGCTTTTATGCTTTTATCGAAACAGTTGCAGCGGCTGCGAGCGAGCTATGAATCGACGGCAATTCCTGCGTTTTGGCGGGCGCATCGGCTTGGGTCTCAGCGCTGGCTGGCTGGCGAGCTGCGGCGGTGATTCGGCGTCCTCGTCCGCATCGGACGGCGGGGCCGCTACCGTCAATCCGTTCACGCATGCGGTGACCAGCGGCGACCCGCTGCCGGACCGGGTGATCCTGTGGACGCGGGCGCTGCCGGAGGATGAACAGTCCCGCGTGCGTCTGCGCTGGGTCGTCGCACGCGATCCGGCGTTGACCGATCTGATCGCGACCGGCGACATCGAGACCGGTCCCGAGCGCGATTTCACGGTCAAGGTTGATGCGCTGCTGCCGGAGGCCGATACACACTACTGGTACCAGTTCGAGGCGATGGGCTGGCTGTCGCCGGTCGGGCGCACCCGCACCGCGCCGCGCACGGCCGACGCGGGTCTGCGGCTGGCGGTGAGCACCTGCACCAATCCCGAGGTCGCCGAGCTGAACAGCCTGCGGGTGCTGGCTGCGCGCGACGATCTGAACGCGATCGTTCACCTCGGCGACTACATCTACGAGTTCGGCGGCAATCCGGACTATCAGCCCGAACACGAGTGCGTGACGCTGGCGGACTATCGCTTGCGGCATGGCTGCTTCCGCGCCTACGCGCCGAACCTGGAGGCGCACCGGCTGCACCCCTGGATCGTGATCTATGACGACGGCGACATTTCCAACGGCTGCGCGACCGATGCCGGTCAGGACGGTTCACACGATCCGGTGACCGAGGGCGACTGGGGTGCGCGCAAGCGGGCCGCGACCCAGGCGTTCGAGGAGTGGGTGCCGTGCCGGATCGAGCGTCACACCGCTGACGGCATGCCGGTGATCTACCGGCGACTGGCATGGGGCGAACTGCTCGACATCTTCATGATCGATACGCGCCTGGACGGTCGCGACGCCATCGGTGGCGACGACTATCTGAGCTATGGCGCCGTCGACCTCGATGCCGAGGAGCGGCGCATCATGAGCACCGAGCAGATGCAGTGGCTGTGTGACGGCCTCGCTGCCTCGACCGCGACCTGGAAGCTGGTCGGCAACCAGGCGATGCTCGGACATTGGGCGGCGCCGGGCAGTCCCGAAGCGCTGTCGCCATTGCTGGCATTCCTCGGTGCGCGGCAGAACGGCAACCTGTTGTACGCGACGACCTCGTGGAACGGCTACACCGCGGACCGCCGGCGCCTGTATGCGGCGCTGAAGGCGGCGGACGTGCGCAATCTGATCGTCGTCAGCGGTGATGCGCATCTGTCGTTCGCGATGGACCTGGCCGAAGACCCATACAACCCGCTGGTCTACGATCCACTGACTGCGCGCAATTCGCTCGGCGTCGAGTTCTCGGTGCCAAGCATCAATTCCGAAACCTTCGTCGAGATCATCGGCGTGCAGCCGCGCACCGTCAGCGTCGCGATCGAGACCGGCAGTCTGCTGGTCAATCCGCATCACCGCTATGCCGAACTGGACAGCAAGGGTTATCTGCTGCTGGAGATGAACCGCGACGAGGCGGTTGGCGAGTTCTGGATGATGCGCGATCCGTGGTCGGTCAATCAGGATGAGGAACTCGGGGGACGTTTCCGCAGCCCGGCCGGCAGCAACCGTCTCATCACCGAGTATCTGAATCCGCTTGCGGCACGCGCGGGTACACCCAAGCGCAGAGCGATCTAGGCGGTCACTGGTTTCAGCACGCGGGTGAAGAACTCCACCTGATCGCCGACGGCTTGCTCGAAGCCGTCACCGACGTAGATGTCGAAGTGGCCGATGTCGTAGCGTTTGACTTCGGCCTTGTCGCCGGCGCGCGCGGCGGCGGCCTCGGCGGCTTCGGCTGGGGCCACCGAGTCGCGCAGACAGATGCAGATCAGCGCCGGGCACGGCAGTTGTGCCGCTTTGCGTAGCGGTCGATACAGCGGCAGTTCCAGCATCCATGAGGCGGTGATCTGATTGCTCCAGTCGTCCGGCACGATCGCGCGATAGCCGGAATCGGCGTCGCTGGACGTCATCGCGGCGAGTTCACCGGGTTTGCCGACAATCGATATCAGATGGCGCTGACCCGCAATGGTGCCGAATACATCCCAGGCTGCATGTGCAGTCAGCTTCAGTGCGTTGCCGATGCCGCCGTAGCGGACCAGGTTGGTGAACGCGGCGAGGCCATCCATCATCGGGCCCTGACTGCTGATCGCCGCCACCGTGCCGTCTTCAACCGCGGCAGTCACCACATGACCGCCCGAGAACGAGCTGCCCCACAGCGCGATGCGGGTGGTGTCGACACTCTCGACTGAGCGGGCATAGGCAATCGCGGCGGCCCAGTCATCGAGCTGTGCGCGGATGTTCAGATGCTGGCGCGGTTCACCGTCGCTGGCGCCGAAGCAGCGATAGTCGAACACCAGCACGTTCATGCCGGCGGCCGCGAAGCGTTCAGCAAAAGCGTCCAGCCGTGCGGCGCGGGTTCCGCCCAGGCCATGGGCCATGACCACGCAGGGGGTGCCGCGTGCGCTGAGCAGGGACTTGTCGGCGGCCGGAAACCAGGCGCCACGGAGGGTCGTGCCATGGCTGAAAAACTCAACCGGTTTGAAGGACTTGCTCATGCGGGCTCCATCTGCGTGCGTCGCTGAAACGAAAAGTTGGGCCGTCATTTAACCCCATTCGCGCGGTGCGCGCGTTATCGATCCTGTCCATACGGAATTTTGACCGGAGCGATCCATGAACAAGATGCAGATGGCGTACACCGCTGTCGTGGCGGTGCTGGTGGCGGCCTGTGCGCAGACACCGGAGGAGCGGGCGGCGCGCCAAACCGCCGAAGCCGACGCGGCGGTCGGCCTGCCGGCGCCGCCGGCCGCGGAGCTGGCCGATGTCGGTCTGGCGCAGAGCGCCGCTGCGGTGCGGATGCAGTCCAAGATGATCGTGGGCGTGATGGCGCCGGCGTACGCGCCACAGCCGGAACAGGACCGCGAGAACTATGCGCATTTCGACGATGCAGGTGTTCAGGTGACGGCGGAGCATCCGGTGTCGACGTTCAGCATCGATGTCGACACCGGCGCCTATGCCAATCTGCGTCGCATGTTGCGCGAAGGCCGGTTGCCACCGCAGGACGCTGTGCGTGTCGAGGAGCTGATCAACTACTTCGAATATGCCTACGCACCGCCGCGTGACCGCACGACACCGTTCGCGGTGCACACGCAGCTTGCGCCGACGCCGTGGAATCCGGACACGCGCCTGCTGCGCATCGGTGTGCAGGGCTGGAAGCTGGACGGGGCATTGCCACCGGCAAATCTGGTGTTTCTTGTGGATGTCTCCGGATCGATGCAGTCGCCGGACAAGCTGGCGCTGGCGAAGTCGGCGTTGAAGCTGTTGACGCAGCAGCTTGATGCGCGTGACCGCATCAGTCTGGTGGTGTATGCCGGAGCTTCCGGTGTGGCGCTGCCGCCGACGCCGGGGGATCACAAGGCCGAGATCGTGGCTGCGATCGACCAGCTCGAAGCCGGCGGCAGTACCAACGGTGCTGCGGGCATCGAGCTGGCGTATGCGATGGCGCAGCAGGCCTACATCGACGGCGGCATCAATCGTGTGCTGCTGGCGACCGATGGCGATTTCAACGTCGGCACGGTGAACTTCGAGCAGCTCAAGGATCTCGCGCAGCGTAAGCGTCAGACCGGCGTGGCGCTGTCGACCCTGGGTTTCGGTGGCGGCAACTACAACGATCAGCTGATGGAGCAGCTCGCCGATGCCGGCAATGGCAACTACAGCTACATCGACAGTCTCGAAGAGGCACGGCGCGCGCTGGTGCATTCGCTTGCCGCGACGCTGCAGACGATCGCGCAGGACGTGAAGATCCAGATCGAATTCAATCCGGCGGTGGTGGCCGAGTATCGGCTGATCGGCTACGAGAACCGTGCGCTGGCACGCGAGGATTTCAACAATGATCGTGTCGATGCGGGTGAGATCGGCGCCGGCCACAGTGTCACCGCCCTGTACGAGATCGCGTTGGTCGGCAGCTATGGCAAGCAGGTCGATCCGCTGCGTTATGGTGCGGCGGCGCAAGCCGATGCCGTGTCGGATGAGATGGCATTCCTGCGCCTGCGCTACAAGCAGCCGGGCGAAGACCGTAGCCGGCTGGTCGAGAGGCCGCTGCATCTGCGCGAGCAACTGACGCGCCTGGACCGCGCCGATGCGGATTTCCGCTTTGCTGCCGCCGTCGCCGGATTCGGCCAATTGCTGCGCGGCGGACGCTACACTGAATCCTTCGGATACGACGACGTGCTGGCGCTGGCGCGCAGTGCGCGCGGATCCGACGATCAGGGCTGGCGCGGCGAGTTCCTGCAGTTGGTGCAGCTCGCGGCCAGTCTGGATGCGTCCAGCGCACACCACGGGAGCGCGATCGGGTGTGAATCCGACGACTGCGGCTGAGGCGGACTGGGGCGCCGGCGTTGCCGAAACGCCGGACCCAGCCGATGAATCACTGATGCTGGCCTATGCCGCCGGCGATGCGGCGGCGTTCGAGCCGCTGTATCGCCGGCACAAGGACGCGCTGTACCGCTATTTCCTGCGCCATGTCGACGCGGCCGATGCCGCCGAGCTGTTTCAGGACGTGTGGAAGAATCTGGTCAACGCGCGTGCGCGCTACCGGCCCGAGGCGCCGTTTCGCGCCTGGTTGTTTGCCTTGGCACACAACCGTCTGATGGATCACTTCCGGCGCAGTCGTCCCGGCGTGGAGTTGAACGACATGCTGCCGGCAGACGCGTCGCAGCAGCCGGAAGCCATCGCCCAGCGCCAGCAGACCGTCGGCCGCGTGCTGATGGCGCTGCAGGCGCTGCCGCTGGAGCAGCGCGAGATCATCGTGCTGCGCGAGGAACGTGAACTGACACTGGAGCAGATTGCGCAGATCCAGGGCGTCGGTCGCGAGACGGTCAAGAGCCGCCTGCGCTACGCGCTGGCCAAATTGCGGGAGGTGCTCGATGACTAAGCAATCGCCACCGCAGCGGTCGGACGACGATCAGCTGCAACGGTATCTGGCGGGCGGTTCGTCGCTCAGCCATGCGTACCGCAGTGAAGCGGACGAAGTCACGCCGCCGGAGCTTGACCGCGCCGTGCTGGAGATGGCGCACGCCGCAGTGCCGCCTCGGGGCCGACGCGTGTCGCGCTGGCAGCTGCCGCTGGCGCTGGCGGCAACGCTGCTGATCGGTGTGCCGCTGGCGTGGAACGTGACGCGGCAGGCGCCACGAATGGAACCAGCGTCCGGCATCAGCACGCCGGTTGCCGAGGCACCGGTGCCGGAGGTCAGCGCGGCGCCCGCGGCCACTGCGCAGAGGTCGCGTGAGGCGCTGGCTGCGGTGCCCTCAGTCGGGCCGGTATCAGGCATCGAGGCGGCGTCCGAGCGCCGGCAGGACGCTTCGCGTCAGAAGGTAGATCCGCCGGCTCGGAAGGCAGGAGAAGGACTTGCCGGTCTGAACGATGTCGACGGGATTGGCCCCGCAAATGAAGTGTCTACTGAGGCGGAGGCACCGCAGGTCGCTGGGGAGACTGCAGAAGAGCGATCCGTCGCGGAAATGGACGTCGCCGCCGGAGCACCAGCGCCGGTGGTGGCAATGCAGTCGCTGATGGCGCCGCCGCCTGCGACGATGGCACCGGCGTCGAAACGGTCGGCAGAGTCGGTCGGTGGCAGTACTCCGTCGCGAAGCTGGGGCGTGCCCACAGGCTGGAATCTGGCGCAGACGACCGACGGCCGCTATCAGGTGGGCGTCGACCTGCAGGCGCCCCATGACGGCGCGGCTTCGGCGGTCTTGCAGGGCCAAACCGGACGCGGCTGGGTCGAGCTGAGTCAGCGCCTGTCGGCGGTGCAATACCGGGGACTGCGCCTGCGCCTAAGGGGTTTCCTGCGCACGGATCTGCGTGGCGGTCAGGTCCAGCTGTGGCTGCATGCGGGAGCTGCCGACGCGGTGCGTGCGCAGGGCCGGATCGATGCGGCTGGGACTGTGCTGAGCGGCGCGCACGGCTGGCAACGTGTGGATGTTGTGATCGACGTGCCCGCCGACGCCGAGACCATCAGTCTTGGCGTGTTGCTGTTCGCTGGTGACGGCGAGGCCCACGTGGATCAGCTGAGTCTGGTGGCGGTGCCGCCCGGCCTCGCGGCAGATGATGCGATTCGCGACGGCCCGCCGCCGCTGCCGCAGCCGATCAATCCCGGCTTCGAAGAGTTCGTGCGTGCGAGCCGATAAACTGCCGTGATGCAATCCACGTTGATCAATGCGATCTACCTCGGTCAGGTTCAGGCGATGCCGGACGACGGCCGGCCGACCGCAATCTTCAAGCAAGCGGTGATGAGCGCTGTCGAGATTGGGCCGGAAGGACTGATCGGCGATGCGCAGGCGGATCGCCGCGTTCACGGCGGACTGGAAAAAGCCGTGCATCACTTTCCCGCACGCAATCTTGAGCGCTTGCGCACGCTGTTTCCGCAGGTCGCCGCGCAGCTGGTGCCGGGCTGCATGGGCGAGAATTTTTCGACGGACGATTGGGACGAAGTCGACGTGTGTATCGGCGACATCTATCGCGCCGGTAGCGCGCTGTTGCAGTTGGGGCAGCCGCGTTCGCCGTGCTGGAAGATCGACGCGCGCCACGGCGTCGACGGCATGGCGCAGTACATCGAACACGAGGGCATTGCCGGTTGGTACTACCGCGTGCTCGAAGGTGGGCAGGTCCGTGCCGGTGATGCCATCACGCTGGTCGAACGCAATGCCGATCCGATCAGCCTGCGGGAATTCTGGGATCTGCGCGCAGTGCACCGACCGAGTGTGGCCCAGATGCAGCGTGTCATCGACACGCCGGGCCTGGCGCCGGAGCGGCGGCAGCGGCTGCGGCGGCGGCTGGAGTGGTTGCAGAAAAACACCTGAGGAGCAGGCGTACGGAGGCCTGCAGCTAGACGCTGCGCAGCGTTTCGATCAGGACCATGGTGCCCAGCGCAACCAGGATCACGCCCATCGCATGATCGAGCTGATGCGCGTGCACGCGCAGTGCGCGACGCAGGGCCGGATGCGACAGCATCAGCGCCACGGCTGCAAACCAGCCGAATGTCGTCAGTGGCAGCCACAGGGCCAGCGCCAGTTTCAGCGTGGTGCTGACCGGACCGCTGATCACGGCAGTGAACAGCGCGACGAAGAACAGCGTTGCCTTCGGGTTCAGCACATTGGTCGCGAGCCCGATCCAGAAGTTTCGCGTGCGACTGCGTTGCGGGGTGCCGTTCGCGGATTCTGCTTGTTCGGGCAGCGGTTCAGCACGCAGCGCCTGAACGCCCATCCACAGCAGAAACAGCGCGCCCACCGCCGCAATTACGTGCATCGATCCCGGCAGCTGGTGTACCAGCCAGCTCAGGCCGAACAGGCCATAGCTGACGTGGAACAGGATCCCGCTGCCGATGCCGGCCGCGGTCCACAAGCCGGCGCCGCGCCCCTGTGCCAGCGATTGCCGAACGACCATTGCGAAGTCGGGGCCGGGTGACATCACCCCCAGCGCGTGCGCGGCGGCGACGGCACTGAAGATCGCCCAGCCTGAGGGCTCGGCCAGCGCGCTCATTGCGGCGCTTCGGCGTCCCATCCGGGCCACGGCCCGTCGGTGTTGGCCGGCAGTATCAGCTGGCGCGTTTCCTGGTGATACAGCTGCATGCCGCGCGCCTGATAGTTGGCCAGCGCATGCGGCCCGTCGAGCGTGCAGGTGTGAACCCATACACGGGAGGCGGCCATTGTCCAGGCGCGATCGATGCCGACACTGAGCAGGTGCCCGCCGAGGCCGCGTCCGCTGAATTCGGGCATCAGGCCGAAGTAAGCGATCTCTACTTCGTGGTCGTACTGGCGTTCCAGCTCAATGTATCCGGCCGGTGTGCCGTCGCAGTACATCACCCAGGTTTGCACTTCCGGCCGGTCGAGGTAGTGCATCCAGCGCGCGTGTGACCAGCCGAGGCGATCGCGCCAGTGCCAGTGGCCACCGATCGCGGTGTAGAGGAAGCGATTAAGGGCTGGCTGCGCATGCTGCGCCTGCAGGATCAGCGGCGCGGGCGTCGGTATGCGGGCGCTGCGCAGCGCCGAGCGCGCGCGCATTTCCAGATACCAGGTGGTGACGGCCTGGCTC
>JBFFJL010000062.1:0-12937 GCA_041555955.1 Nevskiaceae bacterium | reverse complement strand
GGCTGCGACTCTGCCCGCTGGGCAAGGTGCGGATGCCGCCCATGGTGTAGTGCTGCGCCGGCCGCACCGGAATCCACTGGCGGATCGGATCAACGCCGAGGAAGTACTCGCAGATTTCCTTGACCTCGCGCAGGTTGTGCTCGATGTGATGCTTGCCCAGCAGCGTGATGTCGAGCCACAGATGTTCACCAAAGCGCGAGCGCGCGCCCTTGCCGGCGAGGATGTGCTCTTCCATGCGGCGCGACACCACGTCGCGCGAAGCCAGTTCCTTCTTCTCCGGCTCGTAGTCCGGCATGAAGCGATGGCCGTCGCCGTCGCGCAGCAGACCGCCGTCGCCGCGGCAGCCTTCGGTGACCAGAATGCCGGCCGGGAAGATGCCCGTCGGATGGAACTGCACCGCCTCCATATTGCCGAGCGCAGCGACACCCGTTTCCAGCGCGATAGCATGACCGATACCTTCATTGATCACCGCGTTGGTGGTGACGCGATACAGACGCCCGGCGCCGCCACTGGCAACGACGGTCGCCTTGGCCACAAAGGCGACCAGCTCGCCGGTAATCAGATTGCGCGCGATTGCCCCGTGACAGCGGCCGGCATCATGAATCAGCGACAGTGCTTCCATGCGCTCGTGCACCGGAATGCCGTCGGCGATGAGCTGATCACTGACCGCATACAACATCGCATGGCCGGTACCATCAGAGACGTAGCAGGTGCGCCACTTCTTGGTGCCACCGAAATTGCGCTGGGCGATCAGCCCGTGCGCCGCGTCGCGCTCGGTGATGGTGACGCGCTCACCATTGATCACGACTTCGCGATCACCGCCGCTGACCCGACTCCACGGTACGCCCCAGGCCGCCAGCTCACGCACCGCCTTCGGCGCAGTGTGCGTGAACATGCGCACGACGTCCTGATCCGCACCCCAGTCGCTGCCGCGCACCGTATCTTCGAAATGAACGTCCTCGTTGTCGCCGAGCCCCTGGATCACATTGGCGAGACTGGCCTGCATGCCGCCCTGCGCCGCGGCCGAATGCGAACGCTTCGGCGGCACCAGCGACAGAACCACCACGTCCTGGCCACGCCGTCGCGCAGCAATGCCGACCCGCAGACCGGCCAGACCGCCGCCAATCACCAGCACATCGGTGTAGATGATCTTCATGGCGCCACACCGCGGTACTGGGCGGGCGTGTAGCGCTCGCCGACCTGTGCGGCGTGCTCATATCCGATCTTCATGTACGCCGCCAAAGTGGTCAGGCCCAATGCCAGCAGGAATGCGGTCACGCCCCACTTGAGCAGCTTGAGCCGTCGCCGGGTGCGTCGCGCGGTATCGCCGGCAAACCAGCCCCACTTCACCGCGACCCGATAGAGGCCGATACCGCCGTGCAACTCGACGCAGAACAGCATCACCAGATACAGCGGCCACCAGCGGCCACTCCAGACGCGATCGGATGACGCGTACGGACCGATGTCGCCGGGATGCATCAGCATCTGGTACAGGTGGACCGAGACCATGAAGAACAGCGCGAAGCCGGTGACGATCTGGACCGCCCACAGGCTGGTGTCCTCGTGGCGCATCGCGGCGCGGTGCGACATGAACAACCGGTACTGCTGGTAGTTCGCCGGAAACTTGCGCATCGCCAGCGCCGCGTGGGCGACAAACAACAGCAAAATGCCGCCCACCAGCGTCGAAACGACACCGGGATAGGATCGCCCGAAAAAGAAATAACCCTCGAACATGCGGGTCACCGCCCACATGAAATCCTTGCTGACCAGGATCGAGGCGACAAAGAACATGTGGCCCCACATGAACAGCGCCAGCATCACTCCACTCGCGCTTTGCAGCACATCAAGGTGCGCGGGCGTGCGGCTGGCGCGCGGCTGTGCCGCGATTGCAGCGGGCACGGCAAGTTCAGCCTTTCGGTGCATCGTCTACCGTCTCCCCAAATTCACCGGTCGTCGATTCAGCGCGCAACGGGCCGCCTACCCGCCTGCCGCCAGGGCCAAGCCTAACCGCTGCCGGTCACGAACCGAAACTGGGGATACTACGTGCGAGGTTCAGCGCTGCGCGCGACGCGCTGCACCCTGCTCGAAACGACGGACTTCGTCCGGCGTCAGCGGTGTCAGCGGCGGCACAGGCTGCGGTTCGCCGTCTTCACTGACCGCCACCATGGTGAAGAAACAGCTGTTGACGTGGCGCGCAATCCCCTTACGGATATGCTCGGCCACCACCTTGATACCGACCTCCATCGAGGTCCGTCCGGTGTAATTGACCGAGGCCAGAAACGTCAGCAGCTCGCCGACATGCACCGGCTGACGGAACATCACCCGGTCCACCGACAAGGTCACGACGTAGCTGTTGGCGTAGCGGCTGGCGCAGGCATAGGCCACCTGGTCCATCTGCTTGAGGATGTGACCGCCGTGGATATTGCCGGAAAAGTTCACCATGTCCGGCGTCATCAATACGGTCATCGTCAGTTGGTGTCGCGGCAGATCCATATCCATCTCACAAGGGGAATGTAGGGGTCTGCCGCAGCAAGCAATTACAACGCCAGGCGCCGCAGATCGCCGATCAGCTGCCCCAGATGCACGATGAAGCGCGCGGCGTAGGCGCCGTCGATCACGCGATGGTCGTAGGACAGCGACAGCGGACACATCAGTCGCGGCTGGAACGCGCTACCGTCCCACACCGGCTTGATCTGCGCTTTGGACACGCCAAGAATGCCGACCTCCGGCGCATTGACGATCGGCGTGAAGAAGCTGCCACCGATGCCGCCAAGGCTGGAGATCGAGAAGCAGCCGCCCTGCATCTCGTCGGGCTTGAGCTTGCCGTCGCGCGCCTTCTTCGCCAGCGCCGCCGATTCCTCGGCCAGCTGCGCGATGCCCTTGTTCCAGACGTCCTTGATCACCGGCACCACCAGACCATTGGGCGTATCGGCGGCAAAACCGATGTTGCAATAGCCCTTGATGATCAGGCTCTCGCCGTCCGGCGCCAGCGAAGCATTGAATTCCGGATAGGTCTTCATCGCCACCGCGACTGCCTTGACCAGGAACGGCAGCAAGGTCAGCTTGGGTCCACCACTGGCGACCAGCTCCTGCGACATCGACTTGCGGAAGGCTTCCAGCTCGGTGATGTCGGCCTCGTCGGTCTGCGTCACATGCGGCACGTTGACCCACGAGCGATGCAGGAACTGCGCGGACAGCTTGCGGATACGCGCCAGCGGCTTGGACTCGATTGGTCCGAACCTGGAGAAGTCGACCGCCGGAATCGGCGGAATACCGCTCCCGGTCGCAACCGGCGCCGCTGCGGCCGCAGCCGGCTGCGCCATGCGATTCTTGACGAAGGCCTGCACGTCCTCGACCAGGATGCGACCGCGCGGCCCGCTGCCCGTGACCTGTGCCAGATCCACCCCCAGCTCGCGCGCAAACTTGCGCGTCGCCGGACCGGCGTAGGGCACTTCGCCCGGGCCTGCCGGCTTGGTCGGCGGCGGGATCGGCTGCGTATCCACCAGCGGCGGCGTTCCCGGCACCGGCCACGGCTGCGGCGCGTCCGTGGGCTTAGCGGCGGCAGTCGGTTGCGGCACTGCGGCCGCTTCCGCGGCCGGCGCCGCCAATGCGGTCTCCAGACTGCAGATCGGGTTGCCTTCTGACAGCTTGTCGCCGGCCTTGACCTTGAGTCCGCGCACGATGCCGGCAGCCGGCGCCGGCACTTCCAGCGTCGCCTTGTCCGACTCCAGCACGATCAGCGGCTGTTCGGCCTCGACCCTATCGCCGTCGGCAACCAATACCTCGATCACCGGCACATCGCTGTAGTTGCCGATATCCGGCACCCGCACGTCCAGCGTCGATGCTTTGGGCGCCGGAGCGGGCGCTTCCGCAACCGCTTCGGGTGCCGACGCGGGAAGCGCGGGCTCGGCCGGCGCCGCCGCTTCGCCGGCCAGCTCCAGCGTGCAGATTGCGTGCCCTTCTGAGACCTTGTCGCCGACCTTGATCTTGATGCCGCGCACCACGCCTGCGGCCGGCGCCGGCACTTCCAGCGTCGCCTTGTCCGACTCCAGCACCAGCAATGGCTGTTCGGCCTCGACCGTTTCGCCGTCGGCGACCAGCACTTCGATCACCGGCACATCCGCGTAGTTGCCGATGTCCGGAACCTTCACTTCGATCGTGTTCGCCATGGCTCAGCTCTTCCACGGTGCGGCGCGATCCGGCTTGATGCCGTAGATCTTGATCGCCTGTGAGACTTTCTCTGCCGAGCACAGCTTCTGCTCGGCCAGCGCGGCCAGACTGCGCACAACGATCCAGCGCCGGTCGATGCCGAAGAAATCGCGCAGCGCGGGACGGTTGTCCGAGCGGCCGAAGCCATCGGTGCCCAGCACGTGATACGGCAGCGGCACATACGGCCGGATCTGCTCGGCGTAGGCACGGACCCAGTCGCTGCTGGCGATCACCGGCCCGGTCATGCCGCCCAGGCATTCCTGCACGTACGGCTTGCGCGGGGCTTCGGCCGGGTGCAGCAGATTCCAGCGTTCGACTTCCTGGCCGTCGCGCGCCAGCTCGGTGAAGCTCGGCACGCTCCAGACATCGGAGGTCACATCCCATTCCGCCTTCAGCAGTTCTGCCGCCGCCACGACTTCCTGCAGGATGCCGCCGGAGCCAATCAGCTGCACATGCGCCTTGGCCGGTTGATCCTCGGACCGCAGCAGGTACATGCCCTTGACGATGCCACTTTCGACACCGGCCGGCATCGGCGGATGCGCGTAGTTCTCGTTGTAGACCGACAGGTAGTAGTAGACGTCCTTGTGCTCGACGTACATCTCCTTCATGCCGTGCTGGATGATCACCGCCAGCTCGTACGCATAGGCCGGATCGTAGCTGCGGCAGTTTGGCACCGTCGCACTGATCACGTGGCTGTGCCCATCCTCGTGCTGCAGGCCCTCACCGTTCAACGATGTGCGCCCCGCGGTGGCGCCCAGCAGGAAGCCCCGCGAGCGCATGTCGCCCGCCGCCCAGCACAGATCGCCGATACGCTGGAACCCGAACATCGAATAGAAGATGTAGAACGGAATCAGACTGACACCGTGGTTGGCGTACGCCGTCGCTGCCGCAACCCAGCTCGACATCGCGCCGGCTTCGGTAATGCCCTCTTCGAGAATCTGGCCCTTGATGTCTTCCTTGTAGAACGCGAGCTGGTCGGCGTCCTCAGGCTTGTACTTCTGGCCGACGACCGAATAGATGCCCAGTGAGCGGAACATCGCTTCCATGCCGAAGGTGCGCGCCTCGTCCGGCACGATCGGCACCACGCGTTTGCCGATGGCCTTGTCGCGGCACAGCGACTGCAGCATCTGCACGAACGCCATGGTCGTGCTGATCTCGCGTTCCCCGGTGCCGGCCAGCAGCTTGTCGAACGACGCCAGCGGTGGAATCTCCAGCACCTCATTGACCGGACGCCGCTCCGGCAGCGGCCCCCCCAGCGCCTTGCGCCGCTCCTTCAGATACTGGATCTCGGGCGAATCGTCAGCCGGGCGGTAGAACGGCGTCTGCGCGATCTCCGCATCCGAGATCGGAATCTGGAAGCGATCGCGGAACGCCCGCAGCGCATCCTCGCCCATCTTCTTCTGCTGATGCGTGATGTTCTGGCCTTCACCCGCCTCGCCCATGCCGTAACCCTTGACCGTCTTGGCCAGGATCACCGTCGGCCCACCGGTGTGCTGGGTCGCCGCCGCATAGGCTGCGTAAATCTTGTGCGGATCATGACCACCGCGATTGAGGCGGGCGATGTCATCGTCCGACATCGAGCTGACCAGACGCTCCAGCTCCGGATACTTGCCGAAGAAATGTTCTCGCGTGTACTTGCCGCCCTTGGCCTTGTAGTTCTGGTACTCGCCGTCGACGGTTTCGTTGAAGGCCTGGATCAACTTGCCGGAGGTGTCCTGTGCAATCAGCGCATCCCAGGACGAACCCCAGATCAGCTTGATCACATTCCAGCCGGCACCACGGAACGTGCCTTCCAGCTCCTGGATGATCTTGCCATTGCCGCGCACCGGCCCGTCGAGCCGCTGCAGATTGCAGTTCACCACGAAGATCAGGTTGTCGAGCTTCTCGCGTGCGGCGATGTCGATCGCGCCCAGCGACTCCGGCTCGTCCATCTCGCCGTCGCCGCAGAAGCACCAGACTTTGCGGCCTTCGGTCTTGGCCAGACCGCGGTTCTCCAGATACTTCATCAGGCGCGCCTGATAGATCGCCTGGATCGGACCCAGACCCATCGATACCGTCGCGAACTGCCAGAAGTCCGGCAACAGCCACGGATGCGGGTAGCTCGGCAGGCCCGGCTGCAAAGCCTCCATGCGGAAACGCAGCAACTGCGCCTCGGTCAGACGGCCTTCCAGAAACGCGCGCGCGTAGATGCCCGGCGCCACGTGACCCTGCACATAGATCAGATCCTGCCCCTGCGGGTGATCGACACCTTTCCAGAAGTGATTGAAGCCGACGTCGTACAAGGTCGCTGACGACGCAAAGCTCGCGATATGCCCGCCGATGCCGGCATGCTCGCGATTGGCAGCCACCACCATCGCCATCGAGTTCCAGCGCACCATCGAGCGGATCCGCCACTCCAGCGCGTGGTCGCCGGGCGAACGCTGTTCCAGATGCGGCGGAATCGTATTGATGTAGGCGGTATTGGCCGAATACGGCACAAAGGTGCCACTGCGCCGCGCCTGCTCGGTCAGCACTTCCAGCAGATAGTGCGCACGCTCGGGGCCTTCGCGTTGCAGCACCGCCTGCAGCGCGTCCAGCCATTCCTTGGTTTCGGTCGGATCAAGGTCCGGAGTGTTCAGATTCGTCATTGGATTCTCCTCGCGCCGCACGACGGATCGCAGAGCGTCGAGTCAGCGTAATACATCGTTCGGCGCACTGTAGACGCGACGACAGACATACGTCCAATATATGGAACTGCTTGTCCCGATACTTAATAAATATACCGATGGAATTGCGTCACCTGCGCTATTTCCTGGCCGTGGCCGAGGAGCTGCACTTCACCCGTGCGGCCGAACGGCTCGGCATCGGCCAGCCGCCGCTGTCGCAACAGATCCAGAGCCTGGAGCGGGAAATCGGCACGCCGCTGTTCCGGCGCCTGCCGCGCGGCGTCGAGCTGACCGACGCCGGCCGCAGCTTCCAGCAGGATGCCCAGGCCATCATCGACGATGCCGAACGCGCCACCGATCGCGCCCGCCGCGTCGCCCGCGGCGAGCTCGGGCGCATCCGTGTCGGCATGATCAACTCGGCACCGTTTCACCCATTCATTCCGCGGGTGATCCGTGAGTTCCGCAGGCTCTATCCCAATGTCGCACTGAGCCTGCAGGAGAACAGCACGCCGGCACTGGCACAGGCCATCCGCGACGACCAGATCGACATCGCCTTCGTGCGCCCGCTGCTGGGTGAAAGCGACGGCCTGCAGGTGCGCAACCTGTTCGACGAGGATGTCGTCATCGCCCTGCCCAGCGGCCACGCACTGGCCAGGCGCCAACGGCTGCCGCTGCTGTCGCTGTCGCTGGAACCGTTCGTACTGTTTCCCCGCGCCGTCGGCTCCGGCCTGTATGACGACATCATCGCCGTCTGCCGCAAAGTCGGCTTCAGCCCCCGCATCGTGCAGGAGACCTTGCAGGTCACATCGATCGTCAATCTCGTCGCCGCCGGCCTTGGCGTGTCGCTGGTCCCGGCGTCGATGCAGCAGGTGCATACCGACGGCGTGACCTATCGCCCGATCAGCGGCCCCCGACCCAAAGCCCGCATGAGCCTGATCTATCGCGAGAACGCGGCCGCCAGCTCACCGGTGGCGCACATGATCCGGCTATCGACTCAGCTGGTGCGAACCGACAGCGCAAGACGTGCATCCACGGAATACCCGGAACCACCCTCCCCCTGAATACGGTGCATTCCCTTCACGCTTGCCCCTCCTGGAAATCAGGCGTGTAATGCGCCAAAGCGCAGACACCGGACTTCGCAACTGACCCTGCAAAGCTCGGCGCATAGGTCACAAGCGCAGGGAGGCTTCATGGCAGAAACGCCGCACATCGACTCGACTTCGGACAGCGCCCGAATAAGGCCGTGCGCGCGCGAATCCGTAGCGCAAATGTCGTGTTTTCCGAGTTATACATCCTTTTTGACGTTGATTTGGCGTTGGGCCACTGAGAAAAGCCTCTACGATTACCGCTGGAGTTGCCATGAAACGCGATATGGATTTAGCTCGTGCAATCCTTCTAGCTGTCGAGGAGAAGGGCGGCCCCGACGGCGGCAGCGAGATCGACATCGGCTTCCCAGAGAAAACACCAGAAGAGGTCAGCTACCACGTTCAACTGCTACACGAGGCAGGCCTGCTGCAAGCGACGGACTATTCCTCAATCGGAGACTACGACTGGATGCCCGAAAGGTTAACTTGGGAGGGGCACGAGTTCCTGGATGCGGCGAGAAACGAAACGCTGTGGAATCGGGCCAAGAGCATCACATTAGAGAAAACGGGAGGGCTTGGCTTCGAGTCGGTGAAGTTCGCGCTCATTCAAATGATCAAAGGGCTATTGTCGTGAGGCAGTGGCCCAACAATGCGTTCAAATCGACGTCCACGCCTCCGCTGCGCTACGGCGCGGCCACGAGTTAACGCGGGCGTTCGCCATTTCGAGGCCGTCATGAGCACTGCTATTGTTTCTGAACCTATATCGGGAGACAAGGTGTATCAAGCGAGAGCTCGCGCAGCCCTCCCGCTGCTAGTTCGCCAAGCCGAGGCCGGTTCTCCGGTTTTCTATTCTGACCTTGCTGAAGAGTTGGGAATGCCTAATCCGCGCAACCTCAACTATGTGCTTGGCAGCATCGGGCAGTCTCTGGAGCGACTTTCCAAAGCATGGAAAACCAAGGTGCCTCCAATTCAATGCCTTGTCGTCAATAAGATCACGGGGCTGCCCGGAGAAGGTATCGGTTGGTTCCTCGTGAAGAAGGAAGATTTCGCAACACTTCCGCTTCGACAGAAGAGAGCGATCGTAGAAGCAGAACTTCAGCATGTGTTCTCGTACCCTCGGTGGCAGCAGGTTCTCGAAGCTCTTGAACTTGAACCAACTGCGTCTGATTTCACGCCTTTTGTACGCAAAGCTGCTGGCGGCTTCGGCGGCGGCGAAAGCGAAGATCACAAGGCGCTCAAGGCGTATGTCGCTCAGAATCCAAAAGTCATCGGCCTTGGTGCAAACACCCCCACAGGGATTGCCGAGTGTCCTTTGCCGTCTGGGGACAGCCTGGACGTCTCCTTCAACTGCAAGAAAGTCTGGGTGGCTGCGGAGGTAAAGTCCTCCATTTCGGGCGAAGGTGATATTGTCAGGGGGCTATTTCAATGCGTTAAGTACCGTGCAGTCATGGAAGCAGTGTTGCTCACTGAGTCGCGGCCACAAAACGCGCGAGCGCTACTCGTCCTGGAATCAAAGCTCCCACATTCACTCATCCCCCTGCGAAACATGCTAGGCGTTGAGGTTGTTGAAGGCATTTCCCCCAAAAATGGCTAACTCATTATTTCGTCGGACCTGAGTGAAAAGCCGCGCAGGCCGGTGAATTCAGACGCTGGGCTGCTGAATGCCGATGAGCAAGCGTAGGGCGGATCACTGATCCGCCTGTCGCGAAACCGGTTCGGACGGCAGGCCAACACAATGCCCCGATACGCTCGCGCATGGGTGCCAGGTGGCACCTTCTTCTTCACCGTCGCCCTGCTGGAACGACGTAGGCGTCTGCTGACCGATCACATCGATGCACTGCGAGCCGCATTCAGGACTGTCATGCAGCGGCGTCCCTTCACCATCGATGCAATTGTGATCCTGCCGGATCACTTCCATGCCGTTTGGACCTTGCCGCCGGGCGATGCTGATTTCTCCACGCGAATGCGCCTGATCAAGACCACGTTCAGCCGATCCATTCCGCAAACAGAGCGCCTCTCCCCACGACGTGCCGCCAAAGGCGAACGCGGCATCTGGCAGCGCCGCTTCTGGGAGCATGTGATCCGCGACGAGCAAGACTGGCACCGGCACGTCGACTACGTTCATTACAATCCGGTCAAGCATGGGTATGTCCGATGTGTGCGGGATTGGCCGTATTCAACTTTTCATCGCTATGTTGAGGCAGGCATTTATCCTGCAACCTGGGGTCGAACGCCAGATCTCGAACTTGATCATCTGGAATGACGACGACCGGCGGATTACGCTGCGCTAATCCGCCCTACTTGAATAGAGCGCTGGACCACTCTGATATGAGGATTTTCAGTTCAATCGTTGGCTTGGCATTGGGAGCTGTGGGCACCTCAACCATCGCCGGCGGTACTCTGGAAACGAGAGACCTCGACGCTTTGCTTGCGCAGCAGCCCAACGTGCGCGCTGCTCTGATTTCTTCACTGAAGCTTTCTGAATCTGCCTTCGCGGAAATTCGCTTCGGCTCACATTTCGTCCACATTGGCGGCGCCACCGCTGGGCCCTACACGATTCGCGCTACGGCTCCAGACGGACATGAGGTTGACGTGGTTCTCTGTACGACGTTCCGTCTACTCGACGCAACTGGCGGTGTCGTTTCAGAAAAGCAGCTGGAGCGGGCCAGCAGCATCGATGAGCATCTGGATGTAGTGCTCATTCAAGATATCCAAACCGAGCGGGATCGCCCGAAATGTCCTTAGCCCGCGCAGGGCGGATCGCCGATCCGCCTGTCGCAAAAACATCCGGATGACATGCTGAATCAATGCCCAGATACGCTCGCGCATGAGTGCCCGACGGCACCTTCTTCACCATCGATCAACTGGGGTCGAACGCCAGATCTCGAACTGGATCATCTGGGGTAACACGACCGGCGGATTACGCTGGGCTCATCCGCCCTACTTCACTACCTCACGGACACAAGAAAGGCCGGGCAGCGGAACGCCACCCGGCCTTGCAAGTTGTATCAGCGCGTCTGTTGGTAGATCGTGGCTTCGAACTCCAGGAACAGCGGCAGCGCCTTGATGTCGGCGAACGGCAGGATCTGCGTCATCAGCACGCCAGCGATGCCAGTGCTGGGATCGATCCAGTAGTAGGAATTGGCGAGGCCCGCCCACATCAGGCTCCCGGCAGGACGACCCGTGGGTAGCGGCTTGGTGTTGATCAGGAATCCGAGGCCCCACTTGTGCGGAATGCCGGGCGGCATCGGCAGGTCGTTGGTGAACATCGGGTTGGCGCTCTTGAGCGCCGGCACATCCAGATCACCGATCTGGTTGCTGGACATCAGCGCCACCGTCTCGGGCTTGAGCACCTGCCGGCCATCGAGCGACCCGCCGTTCAGCAGCATGCGCACGAACTTCAGGTAGTCGCCGACGGTGCCGTACAGACCGCCGCCGCCCATCTCGAACTCGGGCTCCTGCGGCACTTCCAGTTCCATCGGAGCGAGGCCGCCGTCAGGCAACCGTGCGTGGATGGTGGCGAGACGTACACGCATGTCGTCACGCAGCTTGAATGCGGTGTCGGCCATGCCCAGCGGACCGAAGACGTTCGCGCTCAAGTACTCGCTGAGCTTCTGGCCGCTCGCGGCCTCGACCAGTTGGCCGACCCAGTCGGTACTGACGCCGTAGGACCACTGCTCACCTGGATCGAACAGCAGCGGCAAACGGATGCTGTCGAGTGTGCAGGAGATGAATCCCGGCGCGCCGGTGGCAGCCTGGAAGCGCTGCACATCCTCACTGAGAAACTCGTAGCTGTAGCCGGCGGTGTGGGTCAGCAGGTGATGCAGCGTCACCGGCTGCTTGGGCGCGCGCAGCTGCGGCTTGCCGTCGGCGTCGAAGCCGTCGAGCACCTTGGCGTCCGCCAGTTCCGGCAGCCATTGGGACGCCGGGCCGCTCAGGTCCAGCTTGCCCTGCTCGACCAGCTGCATCGCGGCCACCGAGGTCAGCGCCTTGGTCATCGATGCAATCAGACCGACGGTATCGATGTTCATCGCCGCGCCGGTGCCGACGGCGCGTTCGCCGAACGCCCCTTCATACACGGTGCCGTTGCGATCCGTCACCATCGCCACCACCCCGGGCACTCCATTGGCGCCAACCGCACGTTGCAACACGCTATCCAGCGCCTGTTTGATTGTCATGCCGTGTCTCCTCACTCATTCCTGAACGCTGCCGCCGGCAGCCGGGACGAAACGCAACCGGCGGCAGCGGAAAATCGCATTTTTGATTCAAGCGGCCTTTGCTGTCGATTGATTCACCGCGGTCGGACGCTGAAATTCGAGCACCCCGTCGTCGATCGGCTGATCCCGGAGCATCCGCCGGTCGAGTGCGTAATCATTCACCACACGCCAAGGCAGATTGCGACCCTGACGTGGCAGCACCGAGTTGCCGCGCCTGACATAGCCGGAGCTGAGCGTGCCCATGATCGACTCAGCCTGCTGCGCTTCGCCGGCCGGCGCGCGCGCTGTGGCCGCCGCGTAGCCGTGCTGGTCCATATAGTTCAGCAGCCTGCAGAAGTACTCCGAGGTGATGTCCGCCTTCAGAGTCCACGACGCATTGGTGTAGCCGATGATCCACGCCATGTTCGGCACGTTCTGCATCAGCGTGCCCTTGTAGGTCATCAACTCGCCGGTATTCTGCAACTGCCCATCGACGCGCAGTTCGACACCGCCAAATACCTGGATCTGCAGGCCGGTCGCGGTGATGATGATGTCCGCCTCCAGCTCCTTGCCGGATTTCAGCAGAATGCCCTTTTCGGTGAAGGTTTCGATGTGGTCGGTCACTACCGACGCCTTGCCGCCCTTGATCACCTTGAACAGATCCCCGTCCGGCACCGCACACTATGCAAGATGTACCTGCGCTGGGCGCGCAGCAACATCCGCGAAACCCTGATAATGAGCCGCTTTGCCTTTGGCCGCTTTCGAGAGAGCCCCAAAACAGGCGCCCGCATCAATCTCTTCC
>JBFFJL010000061.1:0-12984 GCA_041555955.1 Nevskiaceae bacterium | reverse complement strand
TGCGCCAGCGCCCGGACGCGCAGCTGCAGATATTTCTCGGCGGACATCTGGATACCGTGTTCGGCCCGGAGCATCCGTTCCAGCAGGCCCGCATCGAGAACGACGACACCTTGCACGGCCCCGGCGTCGCCGACCTGAAAGGCGGCCTGATGGTGATGTGGGCGGCGCTGGCTGCATTGGAAAGCAGTCCGTGGCGCGAGCGTATCGGCTGGGAAGTGCTGCTGAATCCCGACGAGGAAATCGGCTCGATCGGCTCCGACCCGCTGTTGAACCAGTCCGCGGCGCGCAATCAGTTCGGCCTGATCTACGAACCCTCATTCCCCGACGGCGGTCTGGCTTCTGCCCGCAAGGGCAGCGGCAACTTCGACGTCATTGTTCACGGCCGCGCGGCACATGCCGGACGCAATCCGGAACTCGGCCGCAACGCGCTGCGCGCAACCGCCGAAGTCATCCGCGCGGTTGATCAACTCAATGGCCAACGCGACGGCGTGACGTTCAACCCTGGCTTTGCACAGGGCGGTGGCGCGCTCAACGTCGTCCCGGACCTGTGCATTTTCAAATTCAATGTCCGCACCCGCCAGCACGACGACGCACACTGGGTCGAGACCCAGTTGCAACAGATCGTGCAGAACATCGGTATCAATGGCATCCGGATCGAGACCCGTGGCGGCTTCACGCGCCCGCCAAAGGTTGTCGATGCCGGCATGCAACGCCTGATGGATCAACTCGGAGATTGCGGACGGCAGCTGGGAACAGACCTGCGATTCTCGCCGACCGGCGGCTGCTGCGACGGCAACAATCTTGCGGCGCATGGCCTGCCCAACATCGACAACCTCGGCGTGGTTGGGCGCGACATCCACTCGGACGCCGAACGCATGCGCATCTCCAGCCTGGCCGAGCGTGCCAAGGTCTCGGCGCTGCTGTTACTGCGCCATGCCTCGGGAGAGCTGTCGTGGTCATGAACGCTCCGGCAGCACAGCGACCTTCCAGGATGACAAAACCATGAAAGTGATCCGCCCGATTGCGCTGGACGACCTCGATGCACTGTTGCAGATGGCACGCAGTGCCGGTGCAGGGTTCACATCATTGCCACCGCAGCGAGACAACCTGCTGACCAAGATTGAGCGTTCACTTCAATCCTTCGACGGCGATGTGCAGCAACCCGGACATCAACGCTACATGTTCGTGCTCGAAGACACCGACAGCGGCGAGATCGGCGGCTGCAGCGCAATTGAAGCGGCCTGCGGCCTGGACGAGCCGTTCTACAACTACCATGTCGGGCTGACGGTGCACGCGAGCAACGAGCTCGGCGTCTACGCGCGCGTGCCCACGCTGTATCTGTCGAATGACCTGACCGGCACCAGCGTGCTGTGCTCGCTGTACCTGTGCCCGCATTTTCGCGCCGCCGGCGTCGGACACCTGCTGTCGAAGTCGCGTTTCCTGTTCATGGCCAGCTTCATGTCGCGCTTCTCGCACAAGGTCATCGCCGAAATGCGTGGCGTTTCCGACGAACTTGGACGCTCGCCGTTCTGGGAAGGCCTGGGACGTCATTTCTTCAATATCGAATACGACGATGCCGAACACATCGTCGGCCAGGGCAACAAGGCCTGCATCGCCGAACTGATGCCCAAGCATCCGATCTACGCCCTGCTGCTGCCTGAGGAGGCTCAAAGCGTGTTGGGCCGCGTGCACGCGCAGACCGCGCCAGCGCTGAAACTGCTGGAACAGGAAGGCTTCCGCTACCAGAACTACATCGACATCTTCGACGGCGGCCCGGCGGTCGAGGCACCGATCGGCGAAATCCGTTCGATTCGCCGCTCGCGACTGCTGCGGGTGCGCACCGATGCCGACTCGACCGAGGAAACGTCCGTGCCGACATTGATCAGCAACGCAAAATTGCAGGACTTCCGCTGCGCACTGGCGCCGCTGTCGACGCGGCGCGACCACGCCCGCATCAGCCGTGAGCTGGCCGCCGCGCTGGGCGTCGACGATGACGACATCGTGCGCGTCGTCCCGCTGCAGTAGCCGACGCGGATTCACGCCATTTTCGATTGGGAGACTCGAATGCCGAGCGGACAGCTATTTATCGCAGGACAATGGCGCAACGGTCGCGGTGCGGATTTCAACAGTCTCGCGCCGCACGATTTGCATCCCGTCTGGGCCGGTGCTGCAGCCGATGCCGCCGACATCGACGATGCCTTCAGGGCAGCGCGCGCGGCCTTTGACAACTGGGCCGACCTGGACTTCGACGCGCGGGCCGCGCTGGCCCGTTCGTTTGCCCAGCAGCTCGAATCGGAGCGCGAGACACTGTCGGCCCTGATCGCCGAGGAAGTCGGCAAGCCGCTGTGGGAAGCGCGCACCGAAGTCGCAGCGATGATCGGCAAGATCGAAATCTCGATCCGCGCCTGGCAGCAGCGCACCGGCGACACCGTACAGGCCACGGACTTCGGACATCACGAGCTGCGCCACAAACCACACGGCGTGGTCGCGGTCTTCGGCCCGTACAACTTTCCGGGACATCTGCCCAACGGCCACATCGTGCCCGCACTGCTGGCTGGCAATACCGTGCTGTTCAAACCCAGCGAACAGACCCCGGCGGTGGCCGAGTTGACGGTTCAGCTTTGGCAGCGCGCCGGGCTGCCCGCGGGGGTGTTGAATCTGGTGCATGGCGAGCGCCCGACCGGCGAAGCGATCACCGCGCACCCGGAACTCGACGGTCTCTACTTCACCGGCAGCTCACGCACCGGTGCGCTACTGCATCGTCAGTTCGCCGGCGACACCGGACGCATCCTGGCGCTGGAAATGGGCGGCAACAATCCGCTGATCGTGCGCGAAGTCGCCGATCTCGATGCGGCCGTGCTCGACATCATCCAGTCCGCATTCATCACCAGCGGCCAGCGCTGCACCTGCGCGCGGCGCCTGCTGGTGCCGGACGGCGCCTGGGGCGATCAGTTGGTCCAGCGACTGACCGAAGTCAGCGGCACACTGGCCGTCGGCGCCTGGAATGCCGATCCGGCGCCCTACATGGGTCCGCTGATCGGCCCGCGCGCGGCGGATCAGGTGCTGGCCGCGCAGGCGCAGTGGCTGCAACAGGGCGCCACGACGGTGCTGGCGGCACAACGCCTCGACGCCGGCCCCGCTTTCGTTAGCCCGGGTATCGTCGACGTCACCGGCATCACCGACATTGCGGACGAGGAAGTCTTCGGCCCGCTGCTGCAGCTGCGCCGCTATGCGGATTTCGATGGCGCCATCGCCGCAGCCAACGCCACGCGCTACGGCCTGTCGGCCGGCCTGCTGTCGGACGACGAATCGGACTACCGCAAGTTCTGGCGCCGCTCGCGCGCCGGCATCGTCAACTGGAACCGCCCCACCACCGGGGCCTCCGGCAGTTTTCCCTTCGGCGGTATCAAGGGCAGCGGCAACCATCGCGCCAGCGCCTTCTACGCGGCCGACTATTGCGCTTATCCTGTCGCCAGTGCGCGCGCTCCGCGCTCCAGCCGGCCAGTGACCTTGCCGCCCGGCATACGCATGTGAGGGGACGGCATGGGGGCAGTCAAACTCAGCGGCACGCAGGAGGCGAACTTCGACGGCCTGGTCGGACCGACGCATAACTATGCCGGTCTGTCGTTCGGCAATGTCGCCTCGGCGCGCAGCGTCGAGCGCCCGTCGAATCCGCGCGAGGCCGTGATCCAGGGACTGAAAAAGATGCGCAAACTGCGCGATCTGGGCCTGCATCAGGGTGTGCTACCGCCGCAGGAGCGTCCCTACCTGCCGCTGCTGCGGCGGCTTGGATTTACCGGTACCGACGCACAGATCCTCGAAAAGGTACGACAGCAGTCGCCTGCACTGCTGGCCAGTGCCAGTTCGGCCTCTGCGATGTGGACCGCCAATGCCGCCACAGTGTCGCCGGCAGCAGATACCGGCGATGGCCGCGTGCATTTCACGCCGGCAAATCTGTGTACGCATTTGCACCGCGCCATCGAAACCGAAACCACCGCGCGCATCCTGAAAGCAGTGTTCCCCGACCCCAGTCATTTCGTGCATCACCCCGCGTTGCCTGCGACTCCGATGCTCGGCGACGAGGGTGCAGCCAACCACACGCGTCTGTGCTCCGATTACGGCGAGCCGGGGCTGGAACTGTTTGTCTACGGCCGCGACGCCGACGACCAGCCAGCGCCCCAGCGCTACCCGGCCCGACAGACCCGCACCGCCAGCGAAGCCCTGATCCGCATGCATGAGCTGCCCCGCAGCCGTGCCCTGCTGATCCAGCAGCATCCGGATGCGATTGATCAGGGCGTGTTCCATAACGACGTCATCGCTGTCGGCAATCGCGAAGTGCTGCTGTTTCACGAACATGCCTTCGTCGACTCGAAGCAGGTGCGCAACTGGATCGGCACGCACTTTCGCGGGCGCCGTCGACCGGTGTTCATCGAGATTCCGGACGAAGCGCTCAGCGTGCGCGATGCAGTCGACGCCTATCTGTTCAATTCGCAGCTGATCTGCACGGCTGACGATTCGATGCGGATGATCGTTGCGCGTGAATGTCGCGACCATCCGCGTGCATGGGACACGGTCCAGCGCATCGTCGACGATGCAGCCAATCCGATCAGTGGCGTCGACGTACTCGATCTGCGCCAGTCGATGAACAACGGCGGCGGCCCGGCCTGCCTGCGCCTGCGCGTAGTACTCAGCGACGAAGCGCGCTCCGCGGTCAGCCCCGGCAGCTGGCTGACCACCAAGCGCTACACCGATCTGCTGGCCTGGGCCGAAAAGCACTACCGCGAACACCTGACCCTGGATGACCTGGCCGATCCGCAATTGCTGGAAGAGAGCCGCACCGCGCTGGATAACCTGACGCGCATCCTCAATCTGGGCAGCATCTACGACTTCCAACGCAATTGAACCGCGTGACTGAATCCCCCGAACTCCGCTGGAACACCTGGGCGCAATTCGACCCCGACCTGTTGTACGCCTGCCTGAAACTGCGCTCGGACATCTTTGTCGTCGAGCAGCAATGCCCGTACTCGGACATGGACGGACTCGATTCACAGTGCGAGCACCTCAGCGCGCGCGACACCGACGGGCGAATCAGCGGCTATCTGCGCCTGCTGCCACCCGGGCTGAAGTCAGCGGAGCCGGCACTGGGCCGGCTGGTCGTCGCCGCGCCGCAGCGCGGAACCGGACTGGGCCGGCGCCTGATGCTCGAAGGCCTGCAGTACTGCGCGCGACGCTATCCGGGGCAAGCCGTATTCCTGTCCGGGCAACAGCATCTGCAGGCGTTCTACGCTTCACTGGGCTTCGCGCCGGTGTCAGCCCCCTATCTGGAAGACGACATTCCGCACGTCGATATGCTGCTGACGCGCTGAACCGAGCCGGTATACTCGCCCGCAGTCCATTCGCCACGCGACCACAAGGCTCGACACCCACCGTGTACGCAGAGCATTTCCGCCTTCGCGAGATGCCGTTTTCGATCACCCCGGATCCGGCGTATCTCTACATGTCCCCGCGCCACCAGGAGGCACTGGGGCACCTGCTGTTCGGCACCGGCCAGTACGGCGGCTTCGTCCAGCTCACCGGCGAAGTCGGCACCGGCAAGACCACGATCGTGCGCGCGCTGCTGGCACAGCATCTGCCGGACGTCGAAGTCGCACTAATCCACAACCCGCGCCAGGGTGAGCTGGAGTTCGTGCACACAATCTGCGACGAGTTGCATGTGCCCTACTCCGACCAGAACGCGACGCTCAAGGGGCTGGTCGACGCGCTCAACGCGCATCTGCTGAAGGTCCACGCAGAAGGTCGGCGCACCGTCCTGATCATCGATGAAGCACAGAATCTGCAACCCTCGGTGCTGGAGCAGGTTCGCCTGCTGACCAATCTGGAAACACCCAAGGAAAAGCTGCTGCGCATTATCCTGGTCGGTCAGCCGGAGCTGTCAGCGCTGCTGGCGCGACCGGATCTGCGCCAGCTGTCCAGCCGCATCACTGCGCGCTACCACCTGATGCCGCTAAGCCCGGCCGAGACGCGCGAGTACATCGAACATCGCCTGCAGATCGCAGGCTCCCGCACCCAGATCTTCATGCCCAAGGCGCTGGCACTGGTTCACCGCTACTCACAGGGCATTCCGCGGCTGATCAACATCATCTGCGACCGCGCGCTGCTCGGCGCCTATGCGGCGCAGAGCTTTGTCGTCACCCCGGAAATGGTGCGAACCGCGGCACGCGAGGTGATGGGCGAACTGCCGCATGTCTTCGATCCCAAGGCGCATGTTCGCTGGCGCATCATCGAAACCGGCTGGCTGCTGGCGCTGGTGGTCTGCACCGTGCTGTTTGCGACCACGTTCTGGCCGCGCGCAGAGACGCAGCCGACCGCGTCAGGTGACGCTGCAGCGGCGCTCAAAGCGACACACGCAGGTCCAGTCGAGACCACACCGATCGCCGAAAGCGATTCGGTGGAAGCCCCACCGCCGGCAGACACTGAAGCCGACAACGTCGAACTGCTGCCGGCGACCGTCGAACCCCTACCCGAAGCCAATTTGCCGGTACAGCAGCAGCGCGGACTTCCGGTCACGTCCGTCGACGAACTCGCGCGCGCCGCACAACCGCTGGCCGTCGTGATGTCACGCCTGACCCATCTGTGGAGCGCTGCGTCGATTCGCGATCTGGGCACGGATTTGTGCGAAGCACTGCACACCCAGGGACTGGAGTGCTTCCGCACGCGCGGAGACTGGGATGCGCTGTATCAGATCGATCGTCCCGCAGTCATCACGCTGAAATTGGCCGGCGGCGAAATCCGCTATTTCCTGTTGCAGTCGCTGGGCAAAACCTATGCGATTCTCGAAACCGCAGAGGGTCCCAAGCGGCTGCCGATCAGCGAGCTGACGCCAGTCTGGACCGGCGAGTACCTGGTGCTTTGGCGTCGCGAGACCCACAAGACCACGCTGTATTCGAGTGATACAGGGCCTGATGTCGAGTGGCTGCAGCAACGCCTGAGTGATCTGGGCTTCCTCAATTCGGCGCCCGCCAACCCCGGTCTATTCTCGGCGGCGCTTGAGACCGCGGTTCGGCGCTTCCAGGAGGAGCGCGGTTTGAGCGCGGACGGCGTGGTTGGCACCCGCACCCTGATCGAACTGGGCGACGAGCAGCCCAGCACTCCACGACTCACCTCGGGGCTGGAATGAGCCTGATCCTCGATGCCTTGCGTCGCGCTGAGTCCGAGCGCAGTTCAACACCGACCACCGACCGCGGCGAAGCGCAGCGCCGCGACATGCGCCTGCGCCGGCCGCTGCCGATGACAACGCTGGTGTTGATCAATCTGACGGTATTCCTCGCCGGCGCTGCGCTGGCCATGTGGCTGTTGCGCTCGGTGCTGGGACTGCCCCCCCCCAACAACACTGCCGTCGCTGCGGGACCGCAGCCGACACTGGAGCGCGCAAAGCCAGTTCAACCGAGCCCCGCGGCGCCGAGGCCGGCACCGCGGCTGGCGCCGGCTGAAATCCAGCCACCCGCAGACCAACCACAGGTCGAAAGCAGCGCGCCGACGGTGACTTCAGTGCCATCCACGCCGCCGGAATCTGACCTCGCCCTCGATCCAGACGTCTACGCCAGCCTGGACGATATCGCCCCCCTGTACGCCAGTCCGTACGATGCCTCGTCCGAATGGTCCGCGGCGACAACACCGTCGCAGTCGGCACCGACGGCGAACCCCGCGACGCTGGATCCGGCCACGTTCGCCGCAGCTCTGGCGCAGCAGGCCACCGGGGCGGATGGCGACGCCGCGCAGGCCGAAGTCCGGATGCATCTGGAACCGCAACTGCGCGACATGCCGGCGGCCTATCGCTCGCAGTTCCCGTCACTGACGATCCAGGTACACGTCTACGACCCCGAACCGCAGCGACGCTGGGTGTTGATCGATGGCCTCCGCTACGGCGAAGGCAGCACGCTGGCGGCCGGTCCGGAACTGGTGTCGATCGAAACCGACGGCATCGTGCTGGCCTTCCGCGGCGAAAACATCTGGTGGCCGCTGCAGCGCTGAGGCGTGGACTTCGCGGTCCGCTCCAGCCGTCGCGCTTGCGGACATAGCACCGGCCTGGCAGGACGCGGTGCGCACGTCCTGCCAGATTCAGTCCATCCCCAGGCGCTACGACAACACTACGCTGCGAGACTCGCGCACGCCCGATCCAGACGCGCCAGGCCTTCAAGCACGTCAGCCTCGGTGATGTTCAGTGCCGGCGCAAAGCGCAGCACGTTCGGCCCGGCGACCAGCATCCACAGACCTTCGGCGAGTCCGGCATTGACAATGTCCTTGGCGCGGCCACTCCAGGCCTCGACCAGCGGCGCCCCCAGCAGCAGCCCCATGCCGCGCGGCGCCTCGAACAGGCCGTGACGCTGCGCCAGAACCTCCAGCCCCGCGCGCAACTGCTGCGAGCGCGCCTCAACATTCGCCAGCGTTTCCGGCTTCGAGATTTCCTCAAGCACCGCATCGGCCACCGCGCTGGCCAGCGGGTTGCCGCCATAGGTGGAGCCATGCGTGCCGAACGCCAAGGCTTCGGCGATCGTTGCCGTTGTCAGCATCGCCCCGACCGGGAAGCCGCCACCCATGCCCTTGGCCGTGGTCAGCACGTCGGGCGTCACGCCGTAGTGCTCGTGCGCAAACAATTTGCCGGTGCGGCCATTGCCGGTCTGCACTTCGTCATAGACCAGCAGAGCCTGATGCTGGTCGCACAGCGCGCGGACCCCACGTGCGAACTCCAGCGTTGCCGGTGTCACGCCGCCTTCGCCCTGAATCGGCTCCATCACCACCGCGCAGACACCGCTGTTCATCACCGCTTCCAGCGCCGCCAGATCGTTGTACGGCACATGCACGATGCCCCCCGGCAGCGGCTCGAAACCCTGGGTGTACTTGGCCTGCCCACCCACGCTGACGGTGAACAGGGTGCGGCCGTGGAACGCGTTGTCAAAAGCAACAATCGTGTGCTTGTGCGGGCCGAACTGGGTGCTGCCCCAGCGCCGCGCCAGCTTGAAAGCCGCTTCGTTGGCTTCAGCGCCGGAATTGCACAGATAGACCCTATCGGCAAACGTCAGCCCGGTCAGCCGCTGTGCCAGGCGCAACGCCGGCTCATTGGTCATCACGTTCGACAGATGCCACAGCTTGCCCGCCTGCTCGGTCAGCGCGGCCACCAGCTTCGGATTGGCGTGCCCCAATGACGTGACCGCGATGCCACCGGCCAGATCCACGTACTCGCGACCGTCCTGATCCCACAGGCGCGAACCCTGTCCGCGCACCGGGATCACTGCCGCCGGCGCGTAATTGGGAACCATCACCTGGTCGAAGGTACTGCGGGACACCGTGGACATCGCGACTTCTCCTGCTCCTTTTGCCGCTCAAACGAAACAAGCCCGCTCGCGGCGGGCTTGCGCTTCAATGCCACCTAGTCTAGGGCGAAACTCAGGCCGCGACAACGGACAGCACACAATAAAAGGGGCGGCCCCAAGGCCGCCCCTTAGCATGCAGAACCGCGAAATCAGACGCGGAAATCGATACGCACGCCAGCGTGGTAACCGTAGATCCGAGCCGACGGCTGTGCGCGATAAACCTCGCCACCCGCGCCAATCCGGATGTCGAACGACTCGGTGGTCAGGATCGGCAGCTCGAAGTTCACGCCGAAGCTGGCCCCGCTCAAGGTTTCAGACGCATCGCCGCGCTCAAGCTTGGTGCTGGCATACCCGATCGAAGCCCCGACCTCGAGGAAATCAAGCAGCACTCCCGTCGGCACCAGATAGACGCCATAAAAATTGGAGGTCGAGTACTCGTTGGTCGTTTCGTCGGCGCCCTGTCCTTCGAATCCGTACTGCACTTCCAGACCGATCTTCTTGAACATGCGCACACCACCGCGCACCCGGATCATGTTTGAATCGAGCTGATCACTGCCGAACTTTGCCACCAGCGTATCGTTCGAAAACGACGCACTGGTCCAGGCGTAGTCGGCGCCGAAATACAACGGAATCGGCTCAGCAGCTTCTTCATCGCCCGCGCCGCTGTCATCCGAACCGTAGCCACTGTCGGCCGCCGCGGATTCTGTCGCTTCGGAACCACTGTAGTCGGCACCAGCATCGCTGCCCGTCTCGTCAGCCGAGAAGCTGTTGGCGTCGCCGCCGCCGTCACTGCTGAAGCTATTGGCATCAGACGTGTCCGACAGACTGTTGGCGTCCGCAGCCTCCGAGCTGAAGCTGTTTGCATCGGAGGCATCAGAGAAGCTGTTCGCATCTGCAGCTTCCGACGCCGCGCTGGCGTCGTCAGCTGTCGTCTCGGCAGCGTCCATTGCCGCATCCGCACTGGCCGCTGCATCAACCGCCGCCTCGTCCACCGGCGCTTCCTCCGCCGCTACGGACTCGTCGGACACCATGCCGCTGTCCTGCGCATCGGAATAGCTGTTGTCCTGCTGGTAATCCGCGCTATCACCGGTCGCGTCCTGCGCATGAGCCGGCACCGCCAGCGCCAATCCCAGAACCCACACTCCGATCATTTTCATACTTTCCCCCATACGCGACGTGCGCGGTTATGTTCGTTGTCAGACCAAAATGTTCGCCGATTTCCGCGCGCGAATCCACTGACGCGCTATAGTGCGGACGACCGATAGTGCCTATGAATCCTGAGACTCGCTACTGCAACGCCTGCGGACACGCAGTGGAGCTCCGCATTCCAGCGGATGACCATCTGCCGCGCCACATCTGTCCGAATTGCGGGCATGTGCAGTACCACAATCCCAAAGTCATTGTCGGCGTGATTCCCGAATGGGAGGATGGCCGCATTCTGATGTGCCGGCGCAACATCGAACCCCGACTCGGCCTGTGGACCTTTCCGGCCGGATTCATGGAAATGAACGAGACCAGCGCCGCTGGCGCTGCGCGCGAGGCGCGTGAAGAGTCTCTGGCCGAGGTCGATGTCGATACCCTGCTGATGGTCATCAATGTTCCCTATGTCAGCCAGGTCTACATGATCCATTGCGGCCGCATGCTGAGCGATCACTGCGGCCCGACCCCCGAGAGTTCGGAAGTGGTGCTGATGCGCGAAGATGAGATTCCCTGGGACGAGATCGCGTTTCCGACAATCTGGCACAGCCTCAAGCACTTTTTCGCCGATCGCGCCAACAACCGCCAGTTTGTCACCCACACTCTGGACCTGACCTACAAGCCGCGCCCACCGCAATTGCCGGAAGTCCCCGGAGACGATCCTCAGGCCTGAGTCAGTCGGACGGCTCGAACTCCAGCAGCTCGGCGCCACCAGCAACCTGTTCACCGACCGGATAGCGGAAGGAGCGCACAACACCGGCCGACGGCGCGGTAATGGTGTGCTCCATCTTCATCGCCTCCAGCACCAGCAACGGCGCGCCCTTCTCCACCGCCACGCCGACTTCGGCCAGCAGCGCGACGATCTTGCCTGGCATCGGCGAGACCAGCCCGCCGTGGGCGTCACTGTCCTCACCGGCATGCGCCAGCGGATCGATCAAGGTGAATACCGCGCCGTGAATCGCGTCGGTGAACACGTGCAGACGCTCGCCCTCGCGCACCACCGTCGCGAATTGCGGCTGACCATTGAGGTCGGCCAACAGCTGACCGTGATCCCGGCGCTCGCCGCGTGCAGAACAGCGTTGCCCGTCCAGATTCAGAACGTAGCCTTCAGCAACGTAGTCGACCTCGATCATCCTCTGTTCGCCACCATTGACCAGCGTCAGCGTCCGCGTCTGCACGCCATTCAGACGCCAGCCGTCGGCATGCCAGGGCGACGACGCGCCGATGCGCGATTGCTCGTCCAGCAGCTGCGCCAGCACCGCCAGTTGCCAGGCGCTCTCCGGTGCCGACTGCGTCGGCGGACACAGTTGCGCGAGCTGGCGTCCGATCAGACCGGTATCGAACTGGCCTTCGACGAAGGCCGGATGCGTCACCAGCCGTTCGAGGAAACCGATGTTGCCGGTGACGCCGACAATGCGGAACTGCATCAAGGCCTGCGCCATGCGCTGCAGCGCACGCGGACGCGACTCGTCCCAGACGATCAGCTTGGCGATCATCGGATCGTAGTACGGCGTGATCTCATCGCCCTGCTCGACGCCGGTGTCGATGCGCACATGCGCACTCTCGCGCGGCATGGCCAGATGCTGCAGCCGGCCGATCGACGGCAGAAATCCGGCGTCGGCGTCCTCGGCGTAGATGCGCACCTCGATCGCATGCCCGTGGATCGCGAGTTCGTCCTGCGTCAGCGGCAGCGCCTGACCGGCGGCCACGCGCAGCTGCCACTCGACCAGATCCTGCCCGGTGATCATCTCGGTCACCGGATGCTCGACCTGCAGTCGCGTGTTCATCTCCATGAAGAAGAACTCACCGGAACGATCGACGATGAACTCCACCGTGCCAGCGCCGACATAGCCCACCGCACGCGCGGCATCGACCGCCGCTTTGCCCATCGCCGCCCGACGCTCGGCACTCATGCCCGGCGCCGGCGCTTCCTCCACCACTTTCTGATGGCGGCGCTGCAGCGAGCAGTCGCGCTCGAACAGGTGCACGACCTTGCCCTGCGTGTCGCCGAAGACCTGAATCTCGACGTGACGCGGTTCGAGCAGATATTTCTCGATCAGCACGCGATCGTCGCCGAAGCTCGACGCCGCCTCGCGCTGGCACGAGGCCAGTGCGGCAGCGAAGTCCTCACTGCGCTCGACCACGCGCATGCCCTTGCCGCCACCGCCGGCACTGGCCTTGATCAGCACCGGATAGCCGATCGCATCGGCCTGCTGCTGCAACAGCGCAGGCGTCTGGTCGTCGCCGTGATAGCCCGGCACCAGCGGCACGCCGGCCGCAGCCATCAACGCCTTGGCCGCGGACTTCGAGCCCATCGCGTGAATCGCCGCCACCGGCGGGCCGATGAAGATGATGTCCGCGGCCGCGCAGGCTTCAGCGAAGGCTTCGTTTTCCGACAGAAAGCCGTAGCCCGGAT